>CAJXIS010000019.1 GCA_913054115.1 uncultured Acidimicrobiaceae bacterium
CTGGTTGCCCGGCCGGAAGCGCTCGGGCCAGGTCCCGACCCAGCGCAGGCCGTCGAACCGGCTCTCGTCGCCGATGACGGCACCGGTGATCGTGGTGATCCCGGCGTCACCGATCTGCGCCGCCAGCAGGTCGATGTCCGTGAAGGGCAACGGATCGTCGAAGCGCCCCGAATAGGCCTCGGTCGACAGGAGTGGGTCCCCCGCACCCACCAGCCAGATGTCGCCGTCGATCACACCGTCGACGGGCTCGACACGAGCCACCACCCGCGTGATGAACCGGTGTTCGGGTCCGAGTAGGGCGAGGGCGGCCGCACCGGTGAGCAACTTCTGGGTGCTGGCGGGGACCAGCGCCCGATCGGCGAGGTGTCCGTAGCGGCCGCGGCCGGACTCGCTGACGGCCACGCAGCTGTTGTCGGGAAGGGCGGTCGCAGCCGCCTCGAGCGAGACCACGAGGCGGCGGTCGGCTTCCGGTTCCTGGAGGAAGACCGGCACCCGCCGCACGGAGAACAACGGCGTGCGCACCTCGGGAGGCGGGATCGCCGATGCCTCCCGCGGCGGACGGTCATGCTCCCGGTCGGACACGCGCGCCTGCCACGCCGAACCGACCGCAAGTGCCACGAGGAGCAAAGGGAGTGCGAGACGCCTGATCACGGCCGCATCGTAGGGGCGCACGCTCCAACAGGTGGTGCGCCCGCTGCCGGTATTTCCGGAGACTCCGCAGGTGTCCTTCCGCCACGCCACCGTCTAGGTTCCCCGGTCATGGACATCCTCGCCGCACTCTTCTTCGAAGGCCTCGACCTCCGGCCCGCACCGGGTGGGGCCACCCTGATCGACCTGACCGGCATCCACTTCAGCATGGCCGCACCCTCCCCTGTGCCGCTCACGATCGCACCCCACCTGATGGTCCTCTTCCGCTGCCCCGATGGCGGCTCGCCGACGGCGGCCCTCGAGGTCGTCTTCACCAGGGACGGCGAGCAGGTGGCCCGCAACGCACAGCCGCTCCAGGTCGAGCCAGGGAAATTCGGCTACCGCCTGGTCCGAGCCGAGATCGAGGTGGCCGACTACGGAACCATCGAGGCCCACTGCCGGATCGACCAGGGTCCGGTGACGGTCGTCCCCTTCACCCTCCTGCCTCCCATCGACGCCGCCGCTTCTCCGGATACGGCCCCGAACGGTTCCTGACCCGGTGCGCTACGCCGTCGCCCTGTCCGAGCATCCCGACACCGGCGTCGCCCTCGGAGAGGTCGTCGGTCAGGTCCTCGATCGGCTCGGCCCCGCCCCCGACGTCGCGGTCCTGTTCCTGACCGGGCACCATGTCGATCGGTGCGACGAGCTCGGTCGAACGGTTCGCCGGACGCTCGGCGCCCGCCACCTCATCGGCGGCACTGCGGTCTCGGTCCTCGCCCACCGGCAGGAGGTCGAGGAGACGCCGGGAATCGTGCTCTGGGCGGGACACACCGGATCCGTCGAGGTCTTCAGGATGTCGGCGGGCGACCGCCTGCCCGACGGATTCGCCGACGGCACCTCCATCGTCATCCTTGCGGACCCGTTCTCGTTCGACGCCGTCGCCCTCAGCGCCGAGGTCCCGCCGGGGCTGACCCTCATCGGTGGACTGGCATCGGCAGCTGGCGGGCCCGGCGGCAACCGGCTCTTCCTCGACGACGACGTCCAGGCGGACGGCGCCGTCCTGCTCGCCCTGCCCCCGGGCCTCGGGGCCCGCCCCCTCGTCTCCCAGGGTTGTCGTCCGGTCGGCGAGCCGATGACGGTCACGTCCAGTGAGGGCAACCTGCTCCGGACGTTGGGCGGCCGACCCGCCCTCGCTCGGCTGCAGGCCATCTCCGAGGCCGCCGCTCCATCTGAGCGTGCGCTCCTCTCCCGGGGGCTCCATGTGGGCCTCGTCGTCGACGAACACCGCGAGGTGTTCGGTTCCGGCGACTTCCTGATCCGGGGAGTGCTGGGCGCCGACCGGACAACGGGTGCCGTCGCCATCGGCGACCATGCTCCCATCGGCTCCACCGTCCAGTTCCAGGTCCGCGACGCTGATGCCGCCTCGGCAGAACTCCGCCAACTGGCGGCGGCCTGGCGTGCCGACTCGGCCCTGGTGTTCACCTGCAACGGTCGGGGCTCGCACCTCTTCGGAAGGCCCGGGCCCGATGCCGAGGCCCTGGTCGACGGCCTCGGGACCACCGACGTCGGGGGCATGTTCTGCGCCGGCGAGATCGGCCCGATCGGCGGTCGCCACTTCCTCCACGGCTTCACCGCCTCCACGCTCCTGCTGGGAGCGGAACCCGTCGGCTGAGCACCCGGAACCCGCCTCGAATCGGCGCGGAACGGTGCCCTTTCCGTCCGGCTCGCTCGGATAGGGTGACCGGCCACGCCCCCGACCGGAGCCACAACGCCAATGAGTGCCCCCTCGGACGCCGCCCTCGAATCCCGGGCCGTCAACATCATCCGCGGACTGTCCATGGACGCTCCCCACGCCGCCCGCTCCGGTCACCAGGGAACCGCCATGGCGCTGGCCCCCCTGGCCCACGTCCTGTGGACCAGGGTGCTCACCTACGACGCCGGCGACCCCGACTGGCCCGACCGCGACCGCTTCATCCTCTCGGCGGGGCATGCCTCGATCCTCCTCTACTCGATGCTGCACCTGACGGGACACGGCCTCACCCTCGATGACCTCCGGCAGTTCCGCCAGTGGGACTCCGCGACCCCCGGCCACCCAGAGGTCGGACTCACGGCAGGCGTCGAGGTCACCACGGGACCCCTCGGCCAGGGCCTTGCGAACGCCGTCGGCATGGCCGTGGCCGAGCGCAACCTGCGGGCACGCTTCGGCGCCGCCGTCAGCGACCACCACACGTTCGTCATCTGTGGTGACGGCGACCTCGCCGAGGGCCTCAGCCACGAGGCGGCGTCGCTCGCCGGGCACCTCGGCCTGGGACGCCTCGTCGTCGTCTACGACGACAACCACGTCACGATCGACGGCCCGACCGAGCTGGCGCTCTCCGACAACGCAGCGGCCCGGTTCGCGGCCTACGGCTGGCACGTGATCGACCTCGGCGAAGCCGCCGAGGACCTCGACGCCATGGAGGCGGCGCTCCGCGCCGGAATGGCGCAGCACGACCGGCCCACGCTGATCGTGCTGCGAAGCCACATCGCCACGCCCTCCCCCGACACTGACTCGCCGGCCGCACACGGCTACTCCCTCACCGACGACGGCATCGCCGAGACCAAGCGCCGCATGGGGCTTCCGGACGACGAGTCATTCCACGTCCCCGATGACGTGCTCGCCATGTACCGGGAGGCCGGCGCCCGTGGCAGCGTCGCCCGTCAGGCCTGGCAGCAGCGCCTCGCCGCCTGGGACGGCGACCGTGCCGCATGGGACGCTTGTTGGGCACGCTCCGGGCTGGAGGGGTGGGCCGACGCCCTCCCGACCTGGGAGCCCGGCCAGAGCGTGGCCACCCGCAAGGCTGGCAACGCCTGCCTGACGGCGCTGCTCGACGAGGTGCCCGGCCTGATCGGCGGCGGGGCCGACCTGACCGGCAACACCGGCACCACCATCGCCGGCCACGGCGTCCAGTCCGCCGACTGCCCCGAGGGACGCCAGCTCTTCTTCGGCGTTCGTGAACACGCCATGGGCGCAATCTGCAACGGCATGGCCCTCCATGGCGGCCTCCTCCCCGTGGGCGGGACCTTCCTCGTGTTCAGCGACTACATGCGGGGCGCCGTGCGCCTGGCGGCACTCAGCGGGGCCAAGACCCTCTTCGTCTGGACGCACGACTCCGTCGGTGTCGGCGAGGACGGGCCGACCCACCAGCCGGTCGAACACGCCGCCGCCCTGCGGGCGATCCCCGGGCTGCGCGTCTTCCGACCGGCCGACGCCAACGAAACGGCCGGCGCATGGCGTGTGGCCGTCGAGGGCGACGGTCCCACCGCCTTCCTGTTGACCCGCCAGGACGTGCCGGTCCTGGCCGGCACCGACGACCACGCGGCGGTCGCCAGGGGCGCCTACGTCCTCGTGGACGCCGACGGACCGGTCGAGGTCGTGATCATCGGCACCGGAAGCGAGGTCGCCGTCGCTCTCGATGCTGCGGCCACCCTCACCGCTGGCGGCACCGCCGTACGCGTGGTATCCATGCCGTCGATGGACCTCTTCGGTGCACAGGACGCCGCCTACCGGGAATCGGTGCTGCCACCGGGTGTGCCCGTGGTGTCGGTCGAGGCCGGGGTCACGTTCGGTTGGGGCGCCTGGGCCGACGTGTCGGTCGGCATCGACCGCTTCGGGGCATCGGCACCCGGCGACGTGGTCATGGAACGACTCGGGATCACCCCGGCGGCAGTGGCCGAGGCGGCCCGCGGCCTCCTCGACAGGAAGCCCATCGACCAGAAGGAAGGCGTGGCATGAGCCGACTCCGTGAGCTGTTCGACCAGCACGGCCAGAGCCCATGGCTCGACAACCTGCGCAGGGGCTGGATCACCTCCGGCGAGCTGCAGGCGCTCATCGACCGGGGCGTCCGCGGCATCACGTCGAACCCGTCGATCTTCCAGAAGGCGATGACCGGAACCGACGACTACGACGAACAGCTCGCCACCCTCACCGCAGCTGGCCGCTCGATCGAGGACTCCTACTGGGAGCTGGTGACCCGCGACATCCTCGACGCCCTCGACCTGCTGCGCCCCGTCCACGAGGCGACGGACGGCCTCGACGGCTTCGTCTCGGTCGAGGTCGATCCAAGCCTCGCCGCCGACACCGCCGGGACCGTGGAGGCGGCCCGCCACCTCAGCCGCATCATCGACCGACCCAACCTGTTCGTGAAGATCCCGGCCACCGCCGAGGGGATCCCAGCCATTCGCACGATGATCGGCGAGGGGTGCAGCGTCAACGTCACGCTCATCTTTTCCCTCGACCGTTACGAGGACGTGATGGAGGCCTACATCGCCGGGCTCGAGGACCATGAGGGCGACCTGTCGGGGATCGCATCGGTCGCCTCGTTCTTCATCAGCCGCACCGATACCGAGATCGACCGTCGACTCGAGGCCATCGGCACGCCGGCGGCCATGGGCCTGCGGGGTCGTGCGGCCGTCGCCCAGGGGCAGGTCGCCTACGACCTGTTCCGCAGCGCCTTCTCCGGCCCCCGCTGGGAGGCGCTCGCGGCACGGGGGGCGAGGGTGCAGCGTCCACTCTGGGCATCCACATCCACGAAGAACCCCGCCTACCCCGACACGCTCTACGTCGACACGCTGATCGGACCCGACACCGTCAACACGCTTCCCGAGGTGACCCTCGAGGCGTTCGACGACCACGGCACGCTGGCCCGCACGGTGGACGCCGACCCCGAGGGGGCCCGCGCCACGCTGGCCGCCGTCGAGTCGGCCGGGGTCGACCTGGGTGATGTCGCCCGTGTCCTCGAGGAGGAGGGCGTTGGCGCCTTCGTCAAGTCCTTCGACGAACTGCTCGGCACCCTCGGGCAGAAGGCCGAAGCGCTCGCCTGATCTCCGGGCCCGACACGCCCGGGTCCGTTGCATTTCGCTACGGACTGCTACGGTCCCGCCATGCCCGGCGCATCCCTCCCCTCGCTCGAGGACCGCTGTTCGATCGCCCGCACCCTCGAGGCCGTCGGCGACCGCTGGACCCTTCTGATCCTGCGGGACCTGTTCCGGGGCGTCCGCCGCTTCGAACGCCTCCACGAGGACCTCGGCATCGCCCGGAACCTCCTCACCGACCGACTTCGCCGCCTCGAGGAGGCCGAGATCGTCCAACGGGTGCCCTACCAGGATCGGCCGGTGCGTCACGAGTACCGGCTCACGGGTAAGGGGCGAGACCTGTCTCCGGCGCTGATCGCCCTCATGGCCTGGGGCGACCGCTGGTGTGCCGAGGACGGACCGCCCACCCTCCTCGTCCACGATGCCTGTGAGACCCCGATCGAACACACGGTCCGATGCCCGTCCTGCGACGAGCCGGTGGCCGCCCACCACATCCGGAGCCGACCCGGCCCTGGACGCCATGCACTATCCCCCGGAGCCGCCCGATGACCATCGACCAGGTATCTGCAGCAGCCGGCGGGTTGCTCGAACTCCCGCCGGCCGAACTGTTCGCCGCAGCCCGTGAGCGCCGTGACCGGGCGCACGGCACCCGCATCACCTACAGCCCCAAGGTCTTCATCCCCCTCACGATGCTCTGCCGCGACCGTTGCGGCTACTGCACCTTCGCCCAGCCGCCGGCCCGGCTCGAAGCCCCGTACCTCCTGCCTGAACAGGTCGTCGACATCGCCAGGCGGGGAGCCTCGGTGGGATGCCACGAGGCGCTGTTCACGCTGGGCGAGCGACCGGAAGAGCGCTACCCGGTGGCACGTGACTGGCTCGACCGCCACGGCTACGAATCCACCGTCGACTACCTCGCCGAGGTCTCCCGCCTCGTGCTCGACGAGACCGGCCTGCTCCCCCACTCCAACGCCGGCGCCCTCTTCGAGGACGAGTTGGCCCGAATGCGGGAGGTCGCCCCCTCGCAGGGGATGATGCTCGAGACGCTGCGACCGGACCTCGACTGCCACCGCGGCGCCCCCGACAAGACGCCCGAGCGAAGGCTCGCCACCCTCGAAGCCGCCGGCCGGCTTCGGATCCCCTTCACGACCGGCATCCTCGTCGGCATCGGCGAGGAGCGCATCGACCGGATCGCTGCCCTGGAGGCGATCGCCGGGTCGCATCGCCGACACGGACATGTGCAGGAGGTCATCGTCCAGAACTTCCTCCCGAAGCCAGGCACCGCCATGCACGCGGCGCCGCCGTGCCCCCGGGACGACTACCTCGAGGCCATCGCCATGGCCCGCCTGATCCTCCCCGACGAGGTGCACGTCCAGGCGCCGCCGAACCTCTCCGACGACTTCGGTCAACTCCTCGACGCAGGCATCGACGACTGGGGCGGCGTCTCCCCGGTGACGGCCGACCACGTCAACCCGGAGCGCCCGTGGCCCGCCCTCGAGCGCCTGCGGGACGTGACCGAGCAGCACGGCTTCGGCCTCGCCCCCCGGCTCACCCTCCACCCGTCGTACGTGCGCCGCCCGGAGGTCTGGCTCGACGACGCTCTCCGGTTCCCCGTCATGGACAGGGCCGACGCCGAGGGCCTCGGCCGCGACGATCCGGGGGCGGTCTTCCCGGAGCGCATCGAGACCATCGCCGCAGAGGACGGCGCCGAGATCCGCCAGATCGGCCACGACTCGACGGCCTGGTACTCGGGTGCGCCGGTGTCCCCGGTCGACCTCATCGGGGGATCCCCGGCTGCAGGCGGCCGGATCCGCGAGATCCTCGACGGCGTGCTCGACGGGCAGGAGGCCGGGGCCGACGAGCTCCTCACCCTCTTCGCAGCACGCGGCCCCGAGGTGCGTGCCGTCGCCGAGGTCGCCGACGAGCTCAGGCGCCGGGTCGTCGGCGACGTCGTCACCTGGGTCGCCAACCGCAACATCAACTACACGAACGTCTGTACCTACAAGTGCCGGTTCTGTGGATTTTCCAAGGGGCCACTGTCGCTGAACCTGCGCGGCACCCCCTACCTCCTCAGCCTCGACGAGATCGCCAGCCGCGCCGCCGACGCCGCACGGATGGGGGCCACCGAGGTCTGCCTCCAGGGCGGCATCCACCCCGACTTCGACGGCGACTACTACATCGACGTCACCCGGGTGGTCCGCGACGCAGTCCCGAACATCCACGTCCACGGCTTCACCGCACTCGAGGTCACCGAGGGGGCCCGACGCCTCGGCGAGCCGCTGGCCGACTACCTGCGACGCCTCATGGACGCCGGGCTGCGCTCGCTGCCCGGCACCGCCGCAGAGATCCTCGATGACAGCATCCGCGCCGAACTGTGTCCCGACAAGATCAACACCGAGGAGTGGCTCGAGGCCCACCGCACGGCGCATGGTGTTGGCCTGCGCTCCAACATCACGATCATGTTCGGATCGATCGAGGGCACGGAGCACTGGGTGCGGCACCTGCTGGTGTGCCGCGATCTCCAGAAGGAGACCGGCGGCTTCACCGAGTTCGTGGGGCTGCCCTTCGTACACATGGCGTCACCCATCTACCTGCAACGACGGGCACGCCGCGGCCCGACCTTCCGGGAGACGCTGCTGATGCACGCCGTGGCCCGAATCGCCCTGCACGGACTCGTCGACAACATCCAGGGATCGTGGGTCAAGATCGGCTTCGACGGCATCCGACAGATGCTCCAGGCCGGGTGCAACGACCTCGGCGGCACGCTCGTCGACGAGAACATCTCCCGAGCCGCAGGCGCCGAGCACGGCCAATCCGCCCACGAGTCGGACTTCCGGGCACTCGTCGAACCGCTGGGGCGGACCCTCGAACAGCGCAACACGCTCTACGGACGCGTGTCCGCCGGCGAACGTCTCGAGGTCCACCGCGCCGACGACGGCAGGGTCCTCATCCCGGTGGTCGGCGCCTGAACCCACCTGAACCGGCTCGAACCCGACGGCTTCCAGCCCTGGGTCATCGTTAGGGTGCCGGCATGAGCCTGCGGAACTACCGGACCGGCGACGACGGCCTCGACGCCGCCATCGAGGAGCTGGCGCAGTCGACGGGCCGCCACGGCGACCTCGACATGATCGCCGAGATGCTCGTCTCCGCCGTCCGCCTGGCACGGGAGGAGGTCGGCCGAGGCGACCTCAAGCTCGTCAACAGCGCCCTCAAGGAGCTCCGGCACGCCTTCTCGGTCTTCGAGCCGTACCGCTCCATCCGCAAGGCCACCGTCTTCGGCTCCGCACGCATCGCCGAGGGCGACCCCGCCTATGCGGCCGCACGCGACTTCGGGGCCGCCATGGCCGCCCACGACTGGATGGTCATGACCGGTGCCGGACCAGGAATCATGGCCGCCGGCCTCGAGGGGGCGGGCCGTGACCGTTCCTTCGGCATCAACATCGAGCTCCCCTTCGAGGCCGAGGCCAACGAGTTCATCCTCGACGACCCGAAGCTCGTCAACTTCAAGTACTTCTTCACCCGCAAGGTCACGTTCATGCGCGAGTCCCACGGGTATGCGCTGCTGCCCGGCGGCTTCGGCACGATGGACGAGGCCTTCGAGCTGCTCACGCTGATGCAGACCGGGAAGACCCCCCTCACCCCCGTCGTGCTGCTCGACTCGCCGGGAGACACCTACTGGTCGCACTGGACCGACTTCATCACCAGCGAGCTGGTGGCAAGGAACCTCGTCTCCCGGCACGACCTGGCGCTCGTCCACGCAACCGATGACCCAGAGGCCGCCGCCGCACACGTCCGGGGCTTCTACCGGACCTACCACTCCATGCGCTACGTGCGTGGGCGACTCGTCCTGCGCCTCGAACGCGAGGTGGGTGACGACGAGGTGGCGACGCTCGACGGCGAGTTCGGCGACCTGCTGGTTGACGGCCACATCGAACGCTGCGACGTCACACCTGCCGAGCTCAAGGACGGCGACGAGGTCGACCGGCCCAGGCTGCGGCTCCACTTCGACCGCCGCTCCCACGCCCGGCTGCGGCAGCTCATCGACGCCCTCAACGACGCCACACCCGACGCGACCCGCGACGTCAACCGCTAACCGTCGGCCCACCCGGCGTCGTCGGGCTCACGGAGCAGGTTGACCGCCTTCTCGACGGCCCGGCGGGCCCTCGTGAGCCGACGCTCGTCGACCGGGAGCTCGTGGCCCCCGGCGTCGATCGACTCGCGGAGCCGGATGATCGCCAGATCGGCCAGCTCCTCGCCGATCGCCTCGAGGCGTTCCCGGATCTCGTCGAACTCACCGGCCATGCGGGTCTCCCCCCGATCCTCGGATGGACTCAGCGACCACCTCGAGCGGGTGGCGGACATCATGGCCGACGGCTGCCAGGTGCAGGGCACAACCCGGGTTGGCGCTGACCACGGTCCGGGCACCCGAGGTGGCCGTGGCACGTTGGATGGATGCCGTCTTGCGGAGGCGGACAGCGCCGGCCAGGCCGGGTTGCAGCATCGAGAACGCTCCCCCGGCTCCACAGCAGAGGCCCTCGTCGTCGAGTTCGACGACGTCCGCGTAGGGGGCCAACACGGTCCGCACGCTGCCGTGGCAGCCCTGGGCGTGGCGCATGTGACAGGGATCCTGGACGATCACGGTCGTGCGCTCCCCCGCCGGCGCCGGCATCCGCTCGACGTTCTCCGCCAGCCATTCGTGGACATCCCGCACCCGTGCCGAGAACGCCGTCGCATCCGCCGTGCCGAGGAGGGTTCCGTACTCGCGCAGGGCGGCACCGCACCCCGCCGAGTCGACGAGCACCGGGACATCCGGGGGAATCGCCGCCATGACCCTCGTCGCCAGCCCACGTGCCCCTGCGTCGAGGCCCGCATGGGTGTGCAATGCCCCGCAGCAGCCTGCCGAGTCGCCAGACCGGCGGACCCTCGCCCCAGTCGCCTCGAGGACCGCTTCGACCGCCGCATGGACCCCGGGCTGCCAGGCGTCCATCACGCAGCCTGTGAACAGGACCACGTCGCCTTCGGACCTTCCCCGTCGCCGAGGAACCCGCAGGGGCATCCGTGCGGGAACGGGGAGCCGCCCGGGAAGCAGGTGGAGCCTCTGCATGACGGCGAGCGCCCGACTTCCCACACGGAGCAGCCTCGGTCGGACCAGGACGAAGAGGCCGGCCCGCAGGCGCAACGACACCCGACGCCCTGCGGTCACCACGGTTCGCGTGTCGGTCATCAACTCACCGAAGGGCACAGCCGAGGGGCACGCCGTCTCGCAACCGCGACAGAGCAGGCAGGTGTCCATCGACTCGAGCCACTCCTCATCGGGCAGGGTCTCCCCGCTGTCGACGGCGCGCATGAGGGCGATCCGGCCCCGGGGGGAGCGCCGTTCGTCGCCGGTGACCCGGTACGTCGGACAGTGGGGCAGGCACAGCCCGCAGGCGACGCAGGAGGTCAGGGCGTCGTCGCGGAGGTCGAGGACTCCTCCCGTGCGCGCCGTCGGGGAGCCGCTCATGCCGCGATCCGGTACGGGTCACGACCGGGGTTCAGGCGGCCCGTCGGATCGAAGCCGGACCTGATCCTGGCTGCGAGGGCGAGGACCCCCGCCTCCGGTTCGACGGCCGCCACCTCGACGGGTCCGTGGACGATCCCTGACCCCACCTCCAGCACGCTCCTCTCCGGCAGTCGGCCGGTCCAACGGCTCCGGTAGGGCGGCAGCACCGGAGCGTTGGCGATCTCCGCCAGGCCGAGAGCGGCACCGAGTGCGTCGGCCTCCGCCTCGACGTCCTCGTCGTAGCCCTCCAGGCGCACGCTGACACGATGGCCGTCCCACAGCACGGTCGACGGGCGGTGACACATGCGCCGGACCGCCTCCGGTGTCGCCGGCCCCTGCAGCCAGAGCGACCGCTCCGGAGACGGCCAGGTCCGCAGGATCACCTGACCGATGAGGCCGAGGGTGCCGAGTGACCCGACGAGGAGGCGGCACAGGTCGTAGCCCGTCACGTTCTTGACCGTCGGACCGCCGGCCTTGTACAGCGCACCGTCGGAGCCCACGCAGTCGGCCTGGAGGAGCGCATCCCTTGCGGATCCGACCCGCGCCCGCCGGAGGCTGCTGTGCCCGACCGCCAGCACGCCGCCGACGGTCGCGCCGGACGGGCCCTCTAGCGCCACCTCCTGCCCACACTCGGCCAGCGCCTCGGCCAGTTCGACGAGTGGCGTGCCGGCACCCACGACAACGGTCATCTCGGCCGGATCGAAGGCGACGACTCCGGACGGCGCACGGACCTCGCGACACCCCTCGGCCGGAGACCCACCCAGCAGCCACCGGGTCGATCCTCCCCGCACACAGACCGGGTCCGACGGCCCGACCTCGTCGCGGAACTCCTCGAGGCGGCTCACACCCACACCCCTTCCGGGATCACCGGCAGGTCCCGGATGTCGCCACAGCTCGCCCCGCTGGGCAGGACCTTGTGGGGGTTCGCCACGCCGTCGGGGTCGAAGGCATCGCGCAGCGAACGCTGTGCGGCCAGGTCCTCGGGTGAGAAGAGCAGCGGCATGAAGCGGCGCTTCTCGAGCCCGATGCCATGCTCCCCGGACAGCACGCCGCCGACGGCGAGGGACAGGCGGACGATCTCCTCGCCGGCGGCCAACACGTGCTCCATGACCCCGGGCTCGCGGTCGTCGAAGACGAGCAGGGGGTGCAGGTTGCCGTCCCCTGCGTGGAAGACGTTCATCACGATCAGCCCGTGGCGCTCGGCGATCTCGTTCACCCCGGCGACCACCTCGGCCAGCCGGGTACGCGGGATCACGGTGTCGTGCAGGTAGTACGACGGCTTGATCGTGGCGATCGCCCCGAAGGCCGCCTTGCGGCCCTTCCAGATACGTGCGCGCTCGTCCTCGTCGGCGGCGATGCGCACCGAGCGGGTGCCGTGTTTCCGGGCGACGGTGGCGACCAGCTCGACCTCGCGGGCGACTCCTGCGGGCAGGCCGTCGAGTTCGACGATCAGCACGGCAGCCGCATCGAGGGGATAACCGGCGTTTGCGAAGGGCTCCACCGCCCGGATCACCTGCTGGTCCATCATCTCCATCGCCGCTGGGACGACCCCGGCTGCGATCACGGCGCTCACCGCCTCTGCCGCCTCCTCGATCGTCGCGAAGTCGAGGAGCAGCGTCCGGACGGCCGGAGGGTCGGGGGTGAGCCGGACGGCGATGCGCGTCGCGATGCCCAGGGTGCCTTCCCCTCCGACGAAGGCGCCCCGCAGGTCGTAGCCGATCGGGTCCCCCTCCTCCTCGCCGAGCACGACGACCTCGCCGTCGGGGAGCACCACCTCGACCGCCGCCACGTGCACGCTGGTGACGCCGTAGAGCAGGCAGTGGGGGCCGCCGGAGTTGTTGGCCACGTTCCCGCCGATCGTGCATGCCTGCTGGCTGGAGGGGTCCGGTGCGAAATGCAGGCCGGTTCCCGCCAGGTGTTTCGTGAGGTCGAGGTTGACGACACCGGGTTCCACCCATGCGATACGCCGATCGACGTCCACCTC
>CAJXIS010000020.1 GCA_913054115.1 uncultured Acidimicrobiaceae bacterium
CGGCGGCGGCAGGGGCGATGGCAGCGGCAAGAGCGGCGGCAGGGGCGATGGCAGGAAGCAGGGCGCTGCCGGTCAGGGCGGCAGCAAGAAGCAGACGGGTGGCAATCGGCAGGTTCAGAAGGCCGATGAACGTCCTGCGAAGTCGGACAACGACTCGAATGGAGGCTCTGGCCGTACGCCATCTCGTCGGCGTCGGCGGGATGAGGGTTCGGGAGACGTCGGTTCGGGCGTAGAGTCCACGAGCGATAATCGGGCCGATGCCGTCCGACGAGAACAGCCGCCGGCTTCGGCGCCCAAGGGAGAACAGATGGAACTGGAGACCCAGTCAGAGATCGTCGAAGGGTTCCTCAAGGGCCTGCTCGACGAAATGGGCCTCGACGCCCGGGTGGTCAGCACAATCGACGAAGATCGCCTCTCGGTCGAGGCGCAGGGCCTGAACCTGGGCCTTGCCATCGGCCACCGGGGTGAGACGGTGCGTGCCATCACCGAGATCGCCCGCACGATCGTCCAGCGCAAGTCCGAGGGTGAAGCGGTCGGTTCCATGACCGTTGATGTCGGTGGCTACCGCGAACGCCGCCGCACCTTTCTCGAGGAGTTCGCACGGAACCAGGCCGAGGCGGTACTCGCCGACGGCCGGCCACGTGCGCTCGAGCCGATGGGTTCGGCCGATCGCAAGGTCATCCACGATGCCGTCGGCGAGATCGAGGGTGTCGAGACCGAGTCCGAGGGCGACGACCGGGATCGCCGGGTGGTGATCCGGGCCGTCGCCGACTGAGCGAAGCCATGGACGGCGGCGTCGGGCAGGTGCTCGACGCTGCGGTCGATGAAGGCTTTCTGACGGTCGGGGCAGCTGCCGACGGGTGGCTTCACAGCGTCGGCTTTCTGGCCGGCACTCCCCTGCCCGCGGCGGACCAGTTCGCCATCGACCTGGGGTCCGGCGGTGGTCTCCCCGGCCTGGTGTTGGCGGTCAGGACCGATTGCAGCTGGTTCCTGGTGGATCGCGGCGAGCGTCGCTGCCGGTTCCTCGAGTGGGCTGTGGGGGTCCTGGACCTTGTGGAGCGGGTCTCCGTCATCCACGCCGACGCAACGGACGTCGGGCGCGGCGAGCTGCGCGGTTCTGCGGCCCTGGTGACGGCTCGGGGATTCGGACCGCCGGGCATCACCGCGGAGTGTGGCGCACCGCTGTTGGCCGACCACGGACACCTGGTGGTCAGCGAACCCCCGGAAGACCGTTCGTCACGGTGGCCGGAGGGTCCACTGGGGCGACTCGGGCTCGTCGATGCGGGCACATGGGAGCACGAAGGGGCCGGATTCCGGGCACTTCGGCGAGACGGCCACTGTGATGGCCGACATCCCCGTGCCTGGAGGGCCATCGAGCGTAGGCCCCTGTTCTGACGGTGGTTCGGACGCGTGTCCGAAGGCAGGGTCGATGGACGGGAATGTGGAGGAAACGCCTTGCTGGATCGGGTTTCGAGGGTTTCGTCAACCTCAGCCGGGGTCGAGTTCGTTGCCGAGGTCGGACAGCCAGCCCTCGAGCTCGATCAGCGCCTGTCGGGCCTCGGCCCGCTGTCGGTCGGACAGGGCCCGGGGCTCTCGGGAGGAGATGCGGGCGTCGATGGCGTCGGACCAGGAGCGGAGCAGATCGGGGAGGGCTCCCCCACCGGTGCCCGCCCGCGGGGTCCCGGAGCGTCCGGCGCTGGCACCCTCGCGCAGGAGTTGTTCGAGGGAGCCCACCGAGACCTTCCAGGGCGAGTTCTCGGTCGGGCCCTTGAGCCCGTCGACGCGCTGCTCCTTGAGCCATCGCCGGATAGTGGATGCTTCGTAGCCGAAGCGGCGGGAGGCTTCCTTGAGGGACACGAACTCGGTCATGGGGCTCCCGGGGTGCAGGTCGTCAGGAGGGATTGAGGATGCTCCGCAGGGTAGCGGAATCGTCATCAATGGGGAGCGATAGTTGTGCATTGATGACGAAATCGGCCATACCGTTTTCCGAGACAGGTGCTCCTGCGGGTTCGGGAAAACGGCAGGAGGACGGGCTCTGAAGGTGTGTTGTGGGGTCGGATGGTTCCGAACACTCCGGATGATTCCAAAGGGTTCGGAACCCTTCGGGCAGTGGGCGCCGGCCGTCGGTCGATGCCGGGCACCCCACCGTCCCGAGGCCCGGCGGTGGCGGTCGATGGGCTCCGGATGGCGACGGAGTGTCCCGAACCCTTCGAACTATTCGGAGTGTCCCGAACCCTTCGAACCGTCCGCCCGAACACCCGGCAGTCGCACTACGGTCCGGGCATGGAACCACCCGCCCCCGTGACCCCGCCCGCAGCCGTTCGGCGAGGCACCGCCGGCGAGGACGAGCTCTACCTCGACGAGATCCTGGCCCTGACCCCTATCAAGCGGACCCGCCTGTACACGTTTCGGGACAAGGGCCGATTCGGGCCCGTGCGCGAAGCTCCGGGGCCCACCTGCCCGCGCCCGGTGTTCCTCCTCGAGCGGGTGGCGGCCGTCTGCGAGGAGTTGGGCTATCCCGTGCCGACCGTTGCCGACGTCCTGGCCCACCGCAGCGCCGACGAAGCGGTGTCGCGCACGGTTTCGACGATCCGGAACGAGGCGGGCTTCGAGGAGCCTGCGATCAGGGCGCCGTCGGCGGATCAGCCGCCAGGGACCGGCCAACCAGCGGCGGGTGTCCGTCGAGATCCTGTCCCGCAGGCCGCCGCAGTGGAACAGCCGTGGGTGCCCGCACGCCCCACCGAGCACCGATGGGAGCTCCCGGAGGACGACGGCCGTCTTCGGCAACTCGAGAACGACCTTCGCCAGATGGCGATCGACTCGGCGCTCCACGAGGAACGGGCCGATCGGCTGGGAGGGGAGCAGGAGGCGCTCCGGGCCGAGCGGGACCGGGCCAGGTCCGAAGAAACAGCCGGCAGGGAGCGGACGATCAGCCTCGAGGCCGACCTGCGGATCACGAATGCGTCAAGGGAGCGTGCCCTCGAGGACCTGGTGGCCCGTGATTCCCGCATCCGGCGGCTCGAAAGCGACCTCGAAGAGCGGTCAGCCGAGGCACACCGCCTGAATGCGGAACACCGCGGCGTCCAGGGAGAACTGCGCCAGGTGCGTGCCGATCGGGACACGGCCCGCGATGAACGCAACGACATCCGGACCGAACGCGACGCCCTGGGCGACGATGTCGTCAGGGAACGGGAGGAAAAAACTGCACTACGACATGAGGTCGAACTGCTGCGGGTGAACACCACGAGGGGGTTCCGTCGACGTCGTCGACGCCAATCGAAGCGCGATGCGAAGGCACAACCTGTCGATGGGACGATCGACGACGAGTCGTCGGACGACGAATCAGACTGAGGAACGCCGCCGAATCCGGTAACAGGCGCCGGGCGTCAGGCGTCGGGGCCGGCAGTGGGGTCTGCCGCCCAATCGGCTACCGCCACAGAGAGGTGTTCGGCGATCTCGGCAGTAGCCGGAACGACCGCAGCCGGGGGAGCGAGCGTGCAGAGCACCGCCGGCATGCGCGTGCGGCGCAGAATCGGGATCCTCATGCCCCGCACCACAACCTCGGTTCCTTCGAGGTGATCGCCCAGAACCTGCGCGAGGGCCGTGGCACAGCGCTGGGCGAGACGGAGGCCACCTTCGCTGTGGAAGCCCTCGGTGGCGAAGTACGCCACCTCCGGTCCGGGCAGGTTCTCGATGCGCAGCCCGAGGTAGGCCTCCGCTTCGAAACGGTTGGCCGTGGCGGCCTGGGTGGTGTCGTCGGGGTGGTCGAGGGCGACGACGTTGGCGCCACGGGTTCGCAGCCCGCGTGAAAGCGCTGCGGCCAGGGCGCCGCAACTGCCGAAGTGGCCCAGGGCGATGCGCCGCTCGTCGAGGTCGGGTCGGCTGCGACGAAGGCGCTCGAGTTCCCGGACCAGGGCGACCGGGGTGGTACCGACCGCACGCCCGGCCAGGTGGCGGAGGGCGCGGACGGTGGCAGCGCCGGCGATGCCGTCCAGGACCAGCCCGGAGTTGTGTTGGAAGTCGCGCAGGGCGCCAGCCGAGTCGGGTCCGAAGATTCCGTCGATCCGGCCGGCGTCGAACCCGAGGCTTCCGAGGCGGAGTTGGAGGTCGGCAACGTCATCGCCGCGCAGCATGGGAGCGTGGAGGTAGAGGTGGCGGTCGCCCAGTCGGTGGCCTGCCTCGATCAGTGACGACAGCGTGTGTTCATCGACGAGGCCGTGCTCGTGGAGGCCTCGCTCGGCCTGGAATCGGGCCACCCTGGCCACCGTGTCCTCGCCGAAATGACCGGCCTCGACCTCGTCCGCGGAGACGGGGTGTCCGGCGGTGTCGAGGCGGCGATGCAGGTCGCGGACGCCCTCGCCGTTGTCGCCAGGCCGCAGGGGATCACCGATCGGGATGACCTCGTCGGGGACCATCGGGCCGGACGCCGGACCGCTGGGCGGCCGGTGTTCTCAGGTCCTAGAGGTGGGCGGACAGCTCCTCGAGGAGCTGCGCCTTGCCCTTGGCGCCGACGATCTGTGTGGCGGGCTCGCCGTCGCGGAACAGGATCATCGTGGGGATGCTCATGACCTGGAAGCGGCGGGCCAGTTCGGGGGACTCGTCGACGTTGACCTTGGCGATGCGGAGCGTGCCGGCCTGTTCGTCGGCGATCTCCTCGAGGATCGGGGCGATCATCTTGCAGGGTCCGCACCACTCGGCCCAGAAGTCGACGAGCACGGGTTCGGTGGCGGAGTTGATCTCCTCGTCGAAGGTGGTTTCGGACAGGTTGCTGATGGCACCGGCCATGGCATGCCTCGCTTGGGTCGGGGGATGGGGTGTCTGTCGGAAGGAATGGCGGTCGGTCGAACGACTGCAGGGTCCCTTTCTACCCGTTCGCGGTGACCGTCGGGGAGAGGGGCCGGTGGTCGCTGGTCACGCCGTCAGTCGTGCCGGCTCTGGAGCCAGCGTTCGGCGTCGATGGCGGCCATACAGCCGGAGCCGGCAGCGGTGACGGCCTGGCGGTAGGTGTGGTCCTGTACGTCGCCACAGGCGAACACGCCGGCGATGTCGGTGGTCGACCGGTCGGGGTGGGTCACGAGGTAGCCGTCGTCGTCCATGGGCAGTTGGCCGATGAACAGGTCGGTGTTGGGCCGGTGGCCGATGGCGATGAACACGCCGGTGACCGGGAGTTCCCGGAGGTCTCCGGTCACGGTGTCGCGCAGTCGCATGCCGGTGACCTTGTCGCCGCCGAGGATGTCATCGACCGTCGTGTTCCAGGCGAACTCGATCCTGGGGTTGTCGAAGGCCCGGGTCTGCATGATCTTCGAGGCCCGGAGTTGGTCACGGCGATGGATGATGGTGACCTTGCTGGCGAACTTGGTGAGGAAGGTGGCCTCCTCGATCGCCGAATCTCCACCTCCGACGACGGCGATCTCCTGATCGCGGAAGAAGAACCCGTCGCAGGTGGCGCAGGTCGAGAGCCCGTGGCCGATGAGCCGTTCCTCGGCCTCGAGGCCGAGCATCACGGAGCGGGCACCGGTCGAGATGATGACCGCATCGGTGGTATGGCTGGGCTCGGTGGCTTCGGGGTCGCCGACCCAGATGCCGATCGGTTGTGCGGAGAGTTCGACCCGGCTGACCTTGACGGTCTCGATCTCGGCGCCGAAGCGGGCTGCCTGGGTACGCATGTCGACCATCAGCATCGGGCCCATGACGCCTTCCGGGAAGCCGGGGAAGTTCTCGACGTCGGTGGTGAGCATCAGCTGGCCGCCGGGCTGGTCGGAGTTCGACGACGGCTCGCCCTCGAGCACGAGCGGCGCCAGGTCGGCGCGTGCCGCATAGATGGCGGCGGTGAGGCCGGCGGGGCCGGAGCCGATGATGACGACTTCGTGGTGCACGGGGGGCAAGGGGACTCCTGGGAATCTCTGGGAAGGGCGATCAGTCGGCGGAGCGCGTGCGGCGGGACCACAGCAGGGCGCCGGTGGCGATGCAGGCGGCACCGAGGACGAGAAAGGCCGGCCACGACTCGCCGGGCAGCACCGTGTCGAGAAGGCGGAACAGGCCGATGCCTACGAGGGCGAGGACGGCGGTCCCGGCGATGGCGATGAAGGTCCCGTAGATGATCGCCCGGGTGGCGGTGAGGAGCGGTTCGGTGGTGCGGGAGCGCAGGGCATCGACGGCGTCGACGATGCGGTCGGTGGCGCGAGAGGCGAGGTCGCGCGGTTCTTCGTCAGGGGAGGGGGTGCCCGCTTCGGCCATGGGCCGTGAGCCTACAAGCGGTGTCTGCGGCCCGATCCGGGAGTCACTCGTCGGTGGACGGCCAGGGGAATGTCTCGCAGGTGGCGGCATCGATGAGGACCCACGAGGTGGGTCCGACGTAGAGCAGTCCGAAGACCGAGGGGATTCCCTCGAAGAGGCGGACCATGCGCAGCACCTCCTCACCGTCGAGGACTTCTGCCTCGTCGATGCCGCAGTCCGGTGGCCAGCCGATTGTGGGCTGGAAGGAGGCGGGGCTTTCTTCGCCCGCCCGGATGGTGGATGCCACCTCCTCGGCATAGGGGAACAGGAAGGTGAACGTGTCGAACCCGGAGTATGCGAGGGCTGCCGAGTCCTGGGAGTCGTCGAGGGCCGATTGGGCGTAGTCGCCGCTGGCGCCGGAGCCCATTCGCGACTCGGTGTCGTCGGCCTCGGAGGCCGCCTGTTCGATGACCTCGGCCTGTCGGAGCGACTCATAGTCTCCGTCTGTCGCCACTTCCTCGGCGTCGGATCCGCCCGAGGTCACGACGGTCGAGGTGTCCTCCGTCGTGGGAGGCCATTCGGTGTCCGGGACGTCGAGTGTGGTGTCGGGTGCCTCGGCAGCCGAGCGTTCGAGTGTGGTGTCGGGTGCCTCGGTGATCGTGGGTGCGAGTGTCAGGGCAGAGGCATCGGTGGCCGGTGTGGCGGATTCCTCGTCGTCGGCCGAGATGGCGGCGGTGGTCGTGGCGGCGGCCGCCGACGTGGAGGGCAGGGCGGTCTCGGCCGCGTTCTTGGATTGTTCGTCCGACGCCGGCGCCGTGGTGACGACGCCGGCAACCTCGGCCTCGCGGGCGTCGTCGCCGAGGCTCAGGACGCCGATGCCGACGAGCAGCGCCAGCGCCGCTGCCACTGCAGCAGCAGGCAGGACCGGCATCCGACGGCGGCGGGTGGCCAGCGAGTGGACGTCGGCGCTGGTGGCCGATGCCCCGAGTGCGGCGGCGATCCCCGCCTCCCGGACGGCTTCCGACGGAGGTCCGACGCGGGCGCCGACTGCGTCACGAACCGCTCGAAAGGCCGCCACCCGTGCGCGCAGGTCGTGGTCGGCGTCGGCCGGCAGGGTCGCCTCGCCGTCGACGATGGCGGATGCCAGCTCGTCGAGGGCGTGGAGTTCGGCAGGGGTGCGTGGGTCGTCGGGGTACATGGTCACCGGTTCTGACGTTCGTCGGGGGCCTCGGGGTTCCCGAGCAGTTCGGCAAGTGCGGCCCGACCGCGGGCGATGCGGGAACGCACGGTGCCCGGAGGGAGGTCGAGGGCTTCGGCGATGGCGGCGTAGTCGAGGTCGCAGAGGTCGCGCAGGACCACGGCGACGCGGAACTCCTCGGGCAGTTGGGCGAGGGCGGCGTCGATGTCGAGCCGATCGGCGATCCGGGCCTCCGCCGGGTCCACGGTGGTGCGGGGGTGGATCTCCTCGACCGGCACCGGTCGCCGGCCACGGCGGCGCAGTTCGTCGAGGCAGGCGTTCGTGGCCACCCGGTGGAGCCAGGTGGTGAACCTTGATCGACCGTCGAAGCGATCGAGGCGGGTGGCGATGGCGATCAGTGCCTCCTGCGTGGCGTCGGCAGCATCGGCGTCGTTGCCGGCCAATCGACGACAGATCGACCAGATCCGGTCGTGGTGGCGCCGCAGCAAGCGGTTGAGGGCCTGACGGTCGCCGGATCGCGCCGCGGCGACGAGGTCGTCGTCGGTCGGTTCGTCGTGACGAGGTGGTGCGGTGATGCCCGAAAACTAGTCCCAGCCGACCAGGGACCACCCTGCGCCGAGAAGCGCAGTCGTGACCACCACGGCGGCGACCAGCGTGACGAGGAGGAGCAGGCCGAGCACGACACCCGAAAGCCGTCGGTGGATCTTGTGCCGGTCGGCGACGGCGACGGTGGTGCCGGCGCCCATCGGCTGCAGCGCAAGACGAAAGTCGAGCATTCCGGCTGGGCGCTGCGACTCTGGCGCGGTGAGTGCCCGGTCGACGAACTGCCGCAGCTGGGTGGGGACCTCGCTGCGTGGGCAGTGGGCGAGAAGTTCCGCGAGGAGGATGGCGAGGGCGTCGAGATCAGCTCGCGGGTCGAAGGGTCCGGGCCCACCGTCACCGGCGCCCCGGAAGTCCGTGAGGAGGATCGCACCATCTGCCCGGACGAGCACGTTGGAGGGACGCAGGGCTCCGTGTGGAACTCCCGCTTCGTGGGCGCCCTCGAGCACACCGGCCACTGCGACGACCAGGGCGACGACATCGTCGGGGGAGAGGTCGGGCTGACGGTCGAGGATCTGGTCGAGGGGCGTCGCATCGACCCGCTCGGTCACGACCACGGCGAGGCCGTCGTGGTCGGTGACGTCGAACACGGCGGCGACCCCGGGGATGGTGAGGCGGGCGGCACCGATGGCGATGTCGCCGACGTGGACCAACTTCACGGTGACGGGTCGCTCGAGCACGGCGTCGTGCCCCGCCCACACCTCGGTCCGGGTCGTTGTGCCGAGGAGGTCGTCCAGGCGGTACCTGTCGGCGATGACCGCCCCGGGAGCGCCACCGCGCGCATGCTGCAGTGCCATCGCCACAGACGGTAGTGAGCGGCCCGTTTCCGGTGGTGTATGGCCCGCTTTCCCGTGTCGGGACCGTGGCCGGTCAGGTCTTCAGGACCATGCCCACGCCGACGAGGCCGGGGCCACCGTGGCTGGCGACGACGGGACCGACGATATCGATCCGGATGTCGTCACGCCCGGTGTCGGCCACCACCTGGGCGACGAAATCGTCGATGTCGTCGGCCATGGCATGGGCGATCGCCAGACGGTCGATGTCGTCGATGTTGTCGGTGACCATCGACCGCAGCCACGCCAGGGCCTTCTTGCGGGTGCGCTGCCTGCCTGCCTCCTCGACCTCGCCGGAACTCAGGTCGAGCAGCGGCTTGATCGACAGCAGGCTGCCGAGCAGCGCCTGGGCGTTGCCGATCCGGCCGCCCTTCTTGAGGTTCTCGAGGGTGTCGAGGACTGCGAAGACGCGGGTACGGGCCGAGAGGTCGGCGACGATCGCGGTGATGTCGTCTGCGGAGGCGCCGTCGTCGGCGGCCCGGGCGGCTGCCAGCACGATCGTGCCGAGCCCGCACGTGACCGATCCGCTGTCGAGGACCCGGATGTCTCCGTCGACACCTCGTGCGCCGGCCTCGGCGGCCTCCATCGTGGCCGACATCTTGCGCGAGAGGTTGATGCACACCACCTGGTCGGCGCCGCCGTCGAGGGCGCGGCGAAACGCCTGGTCGAACTGTCCGGGCGATGGCGCAGCGGTCTGTGGGAGGTGCTCACTCGTTGCCATGCGGTCGTAGAACTCGTTGATGGTGATCTGCTCGCGGTCGATGAACTCCTCGTCGCCGAAGCGGATGCTCAAGGGCACGATCTCGATGCCGTGCGATGCGACTTCGGCGTCTGTGAGGTCGCAGGCGCTGTCGGTGACGATCCTGACGGTCATTGGTCCTCCCCTGGGTTGGGCGCAGCGTAGTCGTCGGACGAAACGTGACTGCCCTTGCGGGCGGAACGGGACCACCACACACCGAGGACCAGGAGTGCCCCCGCCAGGAGGAACACG
This sequence comes from uncultured Acidimicrobiaceae bacterium, assembly GCA_913054115.1. GTDB lineage: Bacteria > Actinomycetota > Acidimicrobiia > Acidimicrobiales > MedAcidi-G1 > S20-B6. Next base: position 9,839 of record CAJXIS010000020.1, read on the forward strand.
CCGACACCGGAGAGTTGGGTGCTGCGCACGAGCAGCAGGGACGACTGGAGTTGCAGCAGTTCGGCATCGTCGGGTGAACGGACCGTGACCTGGAGTCGGGCGTCGCCGGAGGTCTTGGCCTCGACGAGGATGGGGATGCGGTTGCTGCCCGGGTTCAGGGTGACCTCGAGCGTGTCGCCGTCCGGGAAGTCGAGACGGCCGTCGGACTCGAGGTGGAGCCGGACGCGAACGGGCATGGTGAGGCCGTTGTCGACGGTGTAGGGAACGGTTGCCCGGCGCGAGGTGAGCCTCACGTTCTGGTTGTCGGGTGCGTCGAAGGATTCGAGGACCTGGAGCACGGAGTCGTAGACGGCACGCAGGTAGGGCTCCCCCTGTTCGGAGCTGATCTCGGCGGCGGCGGTCGCCTCGAGCAGGTCGGCGAGGTGGGCGATCTCCGGTCGTTGCCCACCTACGAGCGATTCGTAGGCGTCGATCGTGACCTCTACCAGGCCGCGGTCCCGGACCTTCGCGGCCGTGGGGGTGGCGGCCTCGGGCCAGAAGGTCACTTCGGCGATGGTTTCGGGGTCGAGGGTGGCGAGTGAGGTGAAGACTGCGGGGAGCGGTGCCAGGTCGACGAACGGTGCCGCCTCGAGTGCGCCGAGCAGAACGTCGAGGAGGAAGCCGTCGAGTGTCAGGGGATCGGCGACGACGATTACGGCGAGGCGTGGGACCACGGGTTCGGCCCAACTGCGCAGCGCCAGGTCGCCGAGCAGGTGCTGGACGGCGGCGACGGCCCCATCGGGTCCGAGCAGGTGATCGACGAGCTGGGGGTCGACGATGAGGGCGGTGAACGGTGTGCCGCCGGCACCGCGGAGCCGGACGGGCTGGGTCAGGGCATCCAGCGTGGAAGGTCGGGGTTCGAGGTGGTCGGCGTCGACGATGAAGCGTTGGCTGCCGAGATGGCTGAGGAGGTCGAGCGTCTCGGCGATGCCGGTGGGTTGGAGGTGGACGATCGACCTGTTGGGCGTGGTTCCGAGTTCGTCGGCGAGGGCGAGGTCTCCGTGGTCGAGGACATCCCGGTAGATGTCAGGTCGGTTGGCCTGGCGCCAGGCCTCGGGGTCGGCCGTGACGAACGGTGAAGAGGCGAGTCGAATGCCGCCTCCGATCACGGCGATCAGGTCGTCGAGCAGTTGGAGATGGGTCGCGTCGCTGGACTGGGCGAGCGCGACGACCGTTGCCGGCGGGAGGCGCAGGTCGGCGGACACGAGCGGGTGGTCGGCGACGGCGTTGACGACGGCTCGGAGGCTGCGGACGGTGTCCGGGTCGAGGTCGCTGGTTCCGTCGGCCTGGAGCGGTGGTGGTCCGGTGAGCTCGATGGAGAGCGAGGTGAGGATCGGGAAGGGGAGCCTCCCGTCCGGAAGGCGGATCACCATCGTGTGGACCTGGTCGAGGAGCGTGCCGTCCGGCGTGGTGAGTTGGATCGACAGGGGTTGTACCGATCCGGCACGCATCGGAAGGGCACTCTCGGGTCCGACGTCGAGTTCCAGGGAAGCCACACCACCGGCGCCGAGGTGGTCGGCGAGTTGAGCGGTCACCGGCGAGCCCACCGGGACGGGGAGTTCGTCACCGTCGAGGTACATGTCGGGGAGCAGGCCATCCGAGCCGACGGCTTCGTGGAGGCGAAACGTCAGCAGTCCCTCGTCGATCGATCCGGTGATTCGGAGGTCGATCGTGAGTACATCGCGGTCGTCGATCCAGGGTGATTGGCCGACGAGGGTGATGCTTCCACCTGCCTCGGCGCCGACGCCGGGCAGGAACAGGACGAAGAGTGCGATGGTGGCGAACAGGGCGGTCGTGACCGCTGCGGCGAGTCGGCCCGTGGTGGCGGTGTGCGTCACGAGGGTTCGGCTTCGAGGCGGAGCACCGTGAGCCCGCCGGGTCGGTCGGTGAATCCCGCCGAACGGTAGAGGTCGAGTGCGACGTCGTTGTCTGACTGGGTGTTGACCAGGACCGTCGTGGCGCCCTGACGGGTCAACCAGTCGAGTGCGTCGTCGAGGAGCGCCCGACCGATGCCGGAGCCCTGGTGGGCCGGATCGACGGCGAGGCGCTGCACGAAGCCCTGATCACCCGAGCGACCGGTGACGGCATAGCCGACGACGTGTCGATGCGCGGGGCCACCGACCGACACCACCCGTGAACGGCAGGAGGGCGTGGCGGTCATGGCCTCCTGCAGGGCGGTCCGGTCGAATCGCCAGAACGGGGAGAAGGTGGCGGCGTCGATGTCGAGGACCCTGGCGAGGTTGCGACGGCGCATGCGGCGGGTCCGGCGGGTCCGGCGGGCGGACCGTGTCGTGTGTGGGACACCCCGGTGGCGGTCGGCGCCGTCGTCCGGCTGCGCATCGGCGAACAGGAGGCGGAGGTGTTCCTGGGTCCGGAACCCGGCGTCGAGGAAGGGGCGTTGCTCGTCGGGGGTCAGTGCGGAGGTGAGGATCGTGTCGTACCCGTGGTCGCGCAGGTGCTCGACGACCTCGACGACCGACCGCGTGTCGAGCAGGCCGCCTCCGATGGGGATGACCTGCCCCTCGGGGCTGTCGTCACGTCGGGGCCCGAATCGGAAGCGGACACCGGTCGAGGCGGTGAACATCCGGGATCGGGAGGGCGACCGGGAGACGTACGAAAGCAGGGCCATGGCGATGGGTCCACACTACGGCTCGTGCGCAGGGGAGGCCCGTCGCAGCGGCTGACGGCCGCGGTCGGTCGGGCAGCGGGCCGGGCACCCCGGGCGGCCGGATGCCGGAGGGTACGCTCGCCGCGGTGAGCGTCCTCGTGGTGACCGATGAGCGCTTCCTCGACCACCGGCCGGGGAACCAACATCCTGAGCGGCCGGCGCGTCTGGAGGCGGTGTGGTCGGGACTCGACGCGGCAGGCCTCGGGGATGCGATCGTGCGACGTCCGGCCGAGGAGGCCTCGGACAAGGACCTGTTGCGCTGCCACCCGGCCTCGCACCTCGCGTTGCTGGCCGAACTCGACGCCGGCGGTGGCGGTCGGGTCGATGCCGACACGAGGTTGAGTGCCGGTTCGTGGACGGCGGCGCGCCTGGCCGCCGGGGCGGGCCTCGTGGCGGTTGC
>CAJXIS010000021.1 GCA_913054115.1 uncultured Acidimicrobiaceae bacterium
GCACGCGTGCCGATCTCGAAGGTGTCGGACGCGAAGGTGCCGCCGAACGGCAGCTCCATGTGGGTGTGGCAGTCGATGCCGCCCGGCACGACGTACCTGCCGGTGGCGTCGATGATCCGGTCGGCGCCTCCCGCCGCTGACGCGGCGGCATCGGAGCCGGGTAGGAGCACGGCGGCGATCGTTGTGCCGTCGATGAGCACATCGGCCTCGTGTCGGCCCGTGGCGGTGACCACGGTGCCGTTCTGGATCAGCGTCGTCATGGCAACCCTCGCTTCCCTGTCTCTCTGGTGGTTCTCGGTTTCGCGGCCCTGGAAGCCCGCCTGCGGCCCGACCTCAGTCCAGCCGCTCGACGATGCCGACCAGGATCTCGGCGGCCTCGTCGATCTCGTCCTCGGTCACAGTCATCGGTGGTGCGATGCGCAGCACGTTGCCGTACAGCCCACCCTTGCCGATGAGGAGGCCTGCCGCACGCGCCTCTTCCATGATCCGGCCGGCGGCATCCGTGTTCGGCGCGATGCCACCCGGCTGCACGGTCTCGAGGGCCAGCATCAGCCCACGCCCACGCAGCTCGACGACGACGGTGGAGGCATCGACGGCCGGCTGGAGGAGGCCTGCCAGGCGTTCGCCCATCCGCTTCGCATTGCCCTGGAGGTCGTGGTCGAGCATGTACCGGATCGTGGCCAGGGCGCCTGCGCTGCTCAGCGGGTTCCCGCCGAACGTGGAGATCGAGTTGCCAGGCAGCGAGTCGAGCAGTTCGGCCGAGGCGATCACGCCACCGAGGGCGAGGCCGTTGCCGACCCCCTTGGCGAAGGTCATGAGGTCGGGGACGATGCCGTGGGCCTGATAGCCCCAGAAGTGATCACCGGTCCGGCCCCATCCCGTCTGGACCTCGTCGCTGATGAACAGGACACCCCGGTTGTCGAGCTCCTTCTTCATGGCGCCGAAGAAGCCGTCGGGTGGCGTGGCGAAGCCGCCGACGCCCTGGATGGGTTCGGCGATCATGGCGGCCACGTCGCCAGAGGTCATCATGTCGAAGACCTGCTCGAGGTCGGCGACGCAGGCATCGGTGAAGGCCTCGTCGTCGAATTCGCGGAACGGGCTGCGGAGGCGGTAGCCGCCGTGCACGTAGTTGACCGAGAGGCCGCTGACGCTGGTCGGTGACCAGGCCCGTTGGGCGGTGATGGCGATGGTCGTGAACGACCGGCCGTGGTAGCTGTTGCGCAACGCCAGAATCTGGTTGGAGCGGCGGGCCGTGGTGGCGAGCATCAGTGCTGCGTCGTTGGCCTCGGTGCCCGAGGTCGTGAAGAACACCTTGGCGTCGGGAATGCCCGAGAGCCCGCAGATCAGCTCGGCCAGCTCGATCATCGGCTCCGACAGGTAGAGCGTCGACGAGTGCAGGACCTTGGCGGCCTGCTCCCGGATGGCCTCGGTGACCTCGGGGACGTTGTAGCCGATGCTGGTGGTGAGGATGCCGCCGAAGAAGTCGAGGTAGCGGTTGCCCTCGACGTCGTAGATGTGGCGACCCTCGCCCCGGTCGAACGAGATGGGTGGGTCGTAGTACTGGGCCAGCCACGACGGCAGCACCGCCCGGTGCCGGTCGAGGAGCTCTGCGTTCGTGGTCACGGTCTGTTGCGCTCCATCGTGGTCAGAGGATCAGTGGATCAGGGGGTCAGGGGGCGACGAGCGCCTCGTACATGTCGGGTCGGCGGTCCCGGTAGAAGGCCCACTGGTTGCGGACCTCGTCGATCCGGTCGAGGTCGAGGTCGCGGATGATCAACTCGTCGTCCCGGTCGGAGCAGACGTCGCCCACGTACTGTCCACGGGGATCGACGAAGTAGGTGGTTCCGTAGAAGTCGTTGTCGCCGAGGTCCTCCACACCGACCCGGTTGATCGCACCGACGTAGTACATGTTGGCAACGGCGGAGGCCGGCTGCTCGAGCTGCCAGAGGTAGGACGACAGGCCCCGGCTGGTGGCCGACGGGTTGAACACGATCTGGGCGCCGTTGATCCCGAGCGCACGCCAGCCCTCCGGGAAGTGGCGGTCGTAGCAGATGTAGACGCCGATCCGGCCGACGGCTGTCTCGAAGACCGGGTATCCGAGGTTGCCGGGCCGGAAGTAGAACTTCTCCCAGAAGCCCTTCACCTGCGGAATGTGGGTCTTGCGGTACTTGCCGAGGTAGGTGCCGTCGGCGTCGATGACGGCTGCCGTGTTGTACAGGTAGCCCTCCTGCTCCTTTTCGTACATGGGCAGGACGAGGACCATGCCGTATTCGGCGGCCAGTTCCTGGAAGCGCTTCGTGGTCGGACCATCGGGGATCGCCTCGGCGTAGCCGTAGTACTCGGCGTCCTGGACCTGGCAGAAGTAGGGCCCGTAGAACAGTTCCTGGAAGCACATCACCCGGGCGCCGGCCTCGGCCGCCTCGCGCAGGTACTGCTCGTGGAGCTCGATCATCGACTCCTTGTCGCCGGTCCAGGCCGTCTGGACCATCGCGGCTCGAATCTCGCTGGCCATCGCTGCCTTCTCCTCTGATTCCCCTGGATGTCCCCCGGGTGCTCCGTGGCACGGCACCGGGGATCGTGCGTCGGAGGACGGGCTCGCCCGTCCCCTGCGCACGCGACAGTATGCACCGGACCGTCCCCCCACCGACCCGGGCGGCGGCAACCGGGTGGTCCTGCCGCCCGCCTTCTGCCCGTACCGGCGACACCCCCTACGCTTGGTGCTATGCGGCCACTTCCGAAGCTCACCCCGGAGAACGAGCACTACTGGACGTCGGGCGCCGACGGGGTGCTCCGCATCCAGTGGTGTGCGTCATGCGACCTGGGCCTGCACCCACCGCTTCCCGCCTGCCCGCACTGTGGCTCGACCCCCGAGGTCCGCGACCTGTCCGGGAGGGGGACCGTCGTCGGCGTCACCGTCAACCACCAGCAGTGGCTTCCCGACTTCGAGCCGCCCTACGCCGTCATCGTCGTCGCCATCGACGAGGATCCCCTGGTCCGCATCACCTCCCTGATCACCGGGGCGGAACCCGAGACGGTGGAGATCGGGCTCCCCGTCGAGGTCTGGTTCGAGCGGCACGAAGACGTGTGGCTGCCCCTCTTCGCACCGACCGGGGAGGCCGTCGTCGAACGCGACGAGTGGCCGCAGCCGCCCCTGGCGCCCGTACGGCCCATGCCCACGTCGGAGCGGTTCGAAGATGCCGTGGCCATCACGGGGATCGGCATGTCGGACGTAGGGCGCCGGCTCGACCGCGATCCGCTCTCGTTGACCACCGACGCCTGCCGGGCGGCGGTCGCCGACGCCGGACTGAACCTCGACGACATCGACGGCCTGTCCACCTACCCCGGCGGGCTGGGCACTGAAAGCGGCTTCTCGGAGGGCGGCATCCACGCCGTCGAGGAGGCCCTGCGCATCCACCCCACCTGGTTCAGCGGCGGTGCGGAGACCTCGGGCCAGAACGGTTCCATCGTCAACGCCATGCTCGCCGTGGCCGCCGGCCTCTGCCGACATGTCCTGTGCTTCCGCACGGTGTGGGAGTCCACGTCGGCGCTACGCGGCAACCGGCAGGGCACCGGCGTTCCGGCAGCTCCGCGCATGGGAGGCGAGATGCAGTGGCGGCTCCCCTACGGGGCCATGTCGGCTGCCAACTGGATCGCCGTCAACGCCAACAACCACTTCCACCGCTTCGGCACGACCCGGGAGCAACTCGGCTGGATCCCGGTCACGCAGCGACGCCACGCCGGCCTGAACCCCGCAGCCATCTACCGCGATCCGCTGTCGATCGACGACTACCTCGAAGCACGGATGATCACCACGCCGTTCGGCCTGTACGACTGCGACGTCCCCTGCGACGGGTCGGTCGCCATCGTGGTGTCGGCCCTCGACGCCGCCCGCGACCTCGCCCACCCCGCGATACGCGTTGCGGCCGTCGGCACCCAGCTGCGCGAGCGCATTCCGTGGGACCAGGGCACGCTCCTCCACGAGCAGCTGGTGTGGGGACCGGCGCAGCACCTCTGGAGCCGCACCGACCTCACGCCCGACGACGTCGACCTGGCCTGCCTGTACGACGGCTTCAGCTTCAACTGCCTCACCTGGCTGGAGGCGCTCGGCTTCTGTGGTCGGGGCGAGGGCGGCGCCTTCGTCGAGGGCGGCGAGCGCATCTCGCTCGGCGGAACCCTCCCGCTCAACACCCACGGCGGGCAGCTCTCGGCGGGCAGGACGCACGGCTACGGCTTCGTCCACGAGGCGATCGTTCAGCTTCGCGGCGATGCCGGCGACCGCCAGGTGGTGGGCGCCGAGGTGGCCGTGACGAGCTCGGGCGGGGGACATCCGGGCGGCGCGATCCTGTTCAGCACGGACCGCGGGTGACGCCCGTGGAGCCCGACGCCCGGATCGACGTCGATCACCACGACCCCGGGTTCCTCGCGGCGCGCCACGACCGCTACGCCGAGCTCCGCCAGCGGTGCCCGGTCGTCTTCAACGAGCACTACGGGGGCTACTGGCTGGTGACCGACCACGAGTCGGTGGCTGCCGTGGCCCGCGACAACGAGACGTTCGCCCACCGCTACGAGCCGGAACCCGACCCCGACGACGACCTCGTCTTCCACGGCATCTGTGGAATCCCACGTGTGCCGGGCGCACCACGCCAGGGCGTGTCCGAGATCGACGGACCCGAGCACGCCGACGTGCGCCGGCTCCTCAACCCGTTCTTCACACCGGCGCGCGTGGCGGCGCTCCGGCCCCGCATGGCCGAGGTCTCCACGTGGTTCCTCGACCAGGTCGTCGAGTCCGGCACCTGCGACCTGGTCCTCGACTACGCCACCCCGGTCCCGGGGGTCCTCACCCTCGAGATGATGGGCCTGCCGAGCGCCAACTGGCGCCACTACGCCGACTTCTTCCACGCCACGGTTGCCTACGAGGCGGACAGGGTCGAGTTCCGCGAGGCGGTGGGACGTCGGCAGGAGATGGCGGACGAACTCCTCGGGTTCGCCGACCACCGCCGGTCGAACCCGGCCGACGACATCACCACAGCGCTGGTCACGGGACTCGTCCTCGGCGAGCCGCTCGACGATGCACGGATCCTCGACATCATGTGGAACCTGGTCGCCGGCGGCCTCGACACCACGACCTCCCTGGTCTCCTGGGCGCTGCACCACCTCGGCACACATGCGGATGACCGCCAACGCCTCATCGGGCAACCGGACCTCCTCCCGACCGCCATCGAGGAGTTCCTGCGCTTCTACAGCCCGAGCGAGACCCTCACGCGCACCGCGACGTGCGACGTCGAGCTGGGCGGGCGCAGCATCCGGCGTGGCGACGTGGTGATGATCGCCTGGGTGGCGGCCAACCGGGATGAGGGCGTCTTCGAGCGCCCCGACGAGGTCCTGGTGGACCGGGAGCCCAACCGGCACCTCGCCTTCGGCCTGGGAGGCCACCGGTGCATCGGCTCGCATGTCGCCAGGGTCGAATCCGAGGTGATGCTCGCCGACGTCCTGGCGCGGCTGCCCGACTACGAACTCGACCTCGACGCCTTCCGGCCGTATCCCGGCAACGCCCTCATGACCGGTGTCGTGTCCATGCCCGCCGGCTTCTCCCCCGGTCCGAGGGTCGGCCCGACGGCCGCCCCCTTCTGAGATGACCCCTTCTGCCGGCGCCGGCCTCGAAGGCATCGACGTCGGGCGGCTGCGCGCCGAACGGCTCCAGCGGCTCCGCGACACAATGGCGGCGCAGGGCATCGGAGGGCTCGTGCTGACCCATGCACCACACGTCGGCTACGCCACGGGCCACCGGGTTCCCGCCGCCGACGGCTCGGTTGCGAACTATCAACGTCCCGTGGCCGTCGTCCGGGCCGACGAGGAGCGCCCCCACCTCGTCGGCGGTGAGCCCGCCGGCCTGGACGTGGTCGCCCACCCGGGATCGACGCCCGACCACGACGAAGGTGCCCGGGCGCTGGCCGCCGTCGTCGACGACGTGCTCGGCGACCTCCCCCCCGACCAGGTCGCGGTCGACGGCTGGACCGGGCCGATGCTGCGCGCCGGCACGCCCCGACTCGCCGGATCTGCCGACGCCCGTCCGGTCCTGGGGGCCGCCACGATCTGCAAGACCGTTGACGAGTTGGCAAGCATCTCGGCCGCCCAGCGGATCAACGAGGAGGCCATGCTCAGCGTCGTCGCCGAGTTGGATCCCGGTGTCCACCGGTCCGACCTGGCGGCCACGTTCCTGCGTCGAATTCGTGAACTCGGGGTCGACACGTCGATGATCGACCCGATCTTCCAGCCGATGCCCCGGGCCGTCGCCGACGGACCACGCACGACCACCGGCGACGTGGCGTTCCCGACCGGCCCGGGCGACCCCACCTACCGGGAGGGCGACCTCATCTGGGTGGACTCGGGCATCACCGTCAACGGCTACGCCTCGGACTTCGGTCGGACCTGGGTCTGCGGCCGGGACCCCAGCGAAGCCGAGCAGGAACTCTTCGACCGCTGGCGGGCGGTCGTCGACGCCGTGCTGGCCGTACTCCGTCCGGGCGCCACCAACGGCGACCTGTGCCGTGCGGCGGCTGCCGCCAACGGTGGCGAACGGCCCTGGCTCCCCCACTTCTACCTGGCGCACGGCATAGGGATCGAAAGTGCCGAGATGCCGCTCATCGGCACCGACCTGGGCGAGGCCTTCGACGACGCCTTCGTGCTCGCCCCCGGCATGGTCGTCGTGCTCGAGCCGGTCATCTGGGTGGACGGCGTGGGCGGCTACCGGGCCGAGGAGGTCATCGCCGTGACCGACGACGGCTGGCAGGCGCTCGGCGGCGAGCACCCGTACGACCCGTTCGTGGTCCGATGAGCACCCCCCTGCATGTCGAGCGACGCGACCGGGTGCTGTCGGCGATGGCCGAGGCCGACCTCGACGTCCTGGTCCTCGGCGAACAGGCCAACGTCGTCTACGCCTCCGGCCACCACCGTCTCTGGACCGCCGGGACCCGACCGCATGCCCCCACCTGCATCGTCGTGCGCCGGACCGGCGCCACCCACCTCCTCTCCACCTGGGACGAGGGGGTGCCCGCCGACGTGCCGTTCGAGCACCTGTTCGGGATCACCTGGAACCCCGAGGTGATGGGAGCCGCCCTGGCTGCCATCCCCGGGCTGTCCGATGCCAGACGCCTCGGCGTCGACGGCATGACGGCTGGGTTCCTGCGTGCTGTCGAACGCCTCGCCCCCGGGGCGGAGCTGGTCGTGGCCGACAACCTGCTGGCCGATGCCCGGCGCACCAAGTTTCCGGCCGAGGTGGACCTGATGCGAGCGGCCTGCAGGGTCGCCGCCGCAGGCCTCGACGCCGTGGGGGCTGCGCTTCCGGCGCCTGACGCTGCGGCCGCCGCCGTTGCCGTCGACGCCATGGCGAGGGCCGGCAGCACCAGGCCGGTCGGTGAGCCGCTGGTCCGCACGACCGGAGGCACGACCGTGGTCGACCTGGGCGTCCTCGTCGAGGGCTACGAGGGCGGCATCGGCCGCACCCTCGGCGACGACCCGGAGGGCACCGCCGCCGTCCACCGGCGGACCCTGGCAGCGTGCCGCCCCGGAACGACAGCCCCGGGATCCGGCAGCGGCACAACCGTCGAGGTCCGCGGTGCCGGACTGGGCGCCGAGCGCCCGGTGGTCGGCACCCTCGAGGCGGGCATGGTCGTGAGCGTCACGACAACAGTCGGTGCGCACCGGTGGCGGGACCTCGTCCTCGTGGCCGACGAGCCCCGGCCGCTCCTCGGCGGGGCCCCCGTGGACGGCGACGGGTAGGCCCGGTCATGTCGAACGCCGACGCCGAGCGGACCCGGCGGCTCGTCGATCCCGCCCGCCTCGGCGCCTGGCTCAACGAGCAGGGGCTCCCCGGTAGGGGCGAGCCCGTCCACAGCCGGTTCGTGACCGGTGGGGCGTCCAACGAGCTGTTCGAGGTGACCCGGGGCGGGGAGCGCTGGGCCCTCCGGCGACCACCGGCCAGGGTCCCCGACGGTCGCAACGAGACGATGCTCCGGGAGTACCGCATCCTCGAGGCCCTTGCCGACACCGACGTCCCCCACGCCCGTGCCTTCGCCTGCTGCGCCGACCCCGACGTGATCGGCGCCAACTTCTACCTGATGGCGTTCGTCGACGGCTGGTCGCCGATCAGCGAGCCCGAGTGGCCGGAGCCGTTCTTCTCCGACCTCGGCGCCCGTCGGGGCCTCGCCCTCGAACTGGTCGGGGCAATCGCCCGCCTCTCCCGGGTGGACTGGCGGGCCGTCGGGCTCGAGGGCCTGGGCCGGCCCGACGGCTTCCACGAACGCCAGGTCGACCGGTGGTTCGCCCACTTGGAGCGGTTCCGCTTCCGGGAGATTCCCGGGTTGGACGTCGCAGCCGACTGGCTGCGGGGACGTACCCCGGCGGCCTACGAGCCGGGGATCATGCACGGCGACTACCAGTTCGCCAACGTGATGTTCCACCACGGTGCCCCGGCCCGGATGGCGGCGATCGTGGACTGGGAGATGGGCACGGTCGGCGACCCGCTGCTCGACCTGGCCTGGGTCGTCATGGGCTGGCCGACCGACGACGACGAGCGGGGGCGAACCGGTGGCTACGTCGACCTGACCGGCATGCCGGCCCGGGACGAACTGCTGGAGCACTACGCCTCGGTGTCGGGGCGACCGGTCGACGAGATCGACTACTACGTCGTGCTGGCCCGCTTCAAGATGGCGATCGTGCTCGAGGGCGGCTACGCCCGATACGTGGCCGGCGGCGCCGACAACGAGAGGATGGAGGCCTTCGGGCCGATCGTGCTCGACATGGCGGCAAGGGCCGCCGACCTGGCACGATCGACGAGACTCTGAACCGCAGCCCACAAGAACCCACAAGAGCCCACAAGAGGAGTACCCAGCGGTGCCGATCGATTTCGAGGTGGAACCCGAGTTCCAGGAGAAGCTGGACTGGATCGACGGGTTCGTCCGCGAGGAGGTCGAGCCCCTCGACCTGTACTTCCGCGGCGAGGTGTCACCCTTCGACAAGTCGCACGAGACGGCACGTGCCCTGATCGCACCGCTGCAGCAGCAGGTCAGGGACCGGGGCCTCTGGGCCTGCCACCTGGGGCCGGAACTCGGTGGCCACGGCTTCGGCCAGGTCAGGTTGGCGCTCATGAACGAGATCCTCGGACGCTCCTCGTTCGCCCCTTCGGTGTTCGGGTGCCAGGCGCCCGACTCCGGCAACGCCGAGATCCTCGCCCACTACGGAACCGATGAGCAGAAGTCCCACTATTTACAACCCCTGCTCGACGGCGAGATCTCGTCGACCTACGCCATGACCGAGCCGCAGGGCGGCTCCGACCCCGGCGTGTTCACCTGCCGGGCGCGCCGCGACGGCGGGGAGTGGGTCATCAGCGGCGAGAAGTGGTTCGCCTCGAACTACCGGTACGCCTCGTTCCTGATCGTCATGGTCGTCACCGACCCGGACGTGGCGGTGTACCGGGGTTCCTCGATGATCCTCGTGCCGGCCGACGCCGACGGCCTCGAGGTGGTGGCCGACGTCGGCATCGGCGGAGAGGCCATCGGCGAGGGCGACCACGCGTACCTGAGGTTCACCGAGGTCCGGGTGCCCGCCGAGAACCTCCTGGGAGAGGAGGGTTCGGGCTTCGCCATCGCCCAGACCCGGCTCGGCGGCGGCCGCATACACCACGGAATGCGCTCCGTCGGCGTCGCCCAGCGGGCCCTCGACATGATGTGCGAGCGGCTGCTCTCCAGGGAGACGAAGGGCTCGCTCCTCGCTGACAAGCAGGCCATGCGGCACTGGGTCGCCGACTCCTGGATCCAGATTCAGCAGTTCCGGCTCCAGGTCCTGCACTGTGCCTGGCTCATCGACTCGGTGGGCGACTACGCCCGCATCCGCCAGCACATCGCCGGGGTGAAGGTGGCGACGCCCAAGCTGCTGATCGACGTCGTCTACCGGGCCATGCACGCCCACGGGTCGCTCGGCGTGTCGAACGAGATGCCCCTGCTGAGCATGTGGACGATGGCCCCGATCATGGGGATCGCCGACGGACCCACCGAGGTCCACAAGGACACGATCGCCAAGCAGGTGATCAAGGGCTACGAGCCGTCACCGGGGCTGTTCCCGACGGCGCACCTCCCCACGAGGATCGAGGAGGCACGTCGCAAGATCGAGGAGCGGCTCGAGCACGAGGTCGGCAACCTCTGACCCCGGTCCCCCGAACGGGGGCTCAGACCACCCCGGCCGCACGCAGGTCCGCCAGTTCGGCCACACCGAGGCCCAGCAGGCCACCGAGCACCTCGTCGGTGTGCTCGCCCAGCAGCGGCGCGCCGGTCGGCACCTCGGGCGTGGTGCCGGAAAGGCGCGGGTACGCCGCCTGCTGGAGCACCCGGCCGATGACGGGGTCGTCGACGTGCTGGAGGTCGCCCCGGGCCAGCACGTGTTCGTCGGCTGCGAGGTCCGCCACGTCGTAGGCGGTACCGACCGGCACGTCGTGGGCCACGCAGCGCCGCTCGACCTCGGCTGCGTCGAGGCCGATGGCCCAGTCGGCAACGATCCCGTTGATCTCGTCGTTGTTGGCGGCCCGGGCGGCGGGGGTGGCGAAGCGCTCGTCGGCCAGGAGGTCCGGTCGCTGCATCGCCTCGCAGAGGCGCTCGAAGTTGGCCTGGAGGGCCGCCACGATGCAGACGTACCGACCGTCGGCGCTCGGGTAGTTGTCGAGGGGCGCCGAGTTGTCGAGCCGGTTCCCTGAGCGGTTCCGGACCAGCCCGAGGCGGTCGTAGGCGGCCACCGTCCACTCGAGGATCCGCAGCGACGACCCGTACAGGCAGGCGTCGATGACCCCGCCGGTTCCGGTTCCACGGGCGTCCCGCTCATAGAGCAGGCCGATGGCGGCCTGGGCGGCGAAGACCCCCGACAGGTAGTCGGTAATCGTGACCCCTGGTCGCACCGGTGGCCGGTCGGGCTCGCCGGTGAGGTGGAGCAGGCCACCGAAGGCCACGCCGTTGCGGTCGAGGCCGGGTCGGGGCGACCGGGGGCCATCCTGGCCGAAGACGCTGATGCGCACCGTCACGAGCCGATCGGGCAGTCGTGTCGGGTCGATGCCCCAGCGCTCGAGCGTGCCGGGCCGGAAGTTCTCGCACACCACATCGGCGTGCCCGGCCAGGTCGCGGAACAGTTCCTGGCCGCGCGGCGTCCGCAGGTCGATGGTCACCGACTTCCGGCCGCGGCCCTCGACCGCCCAGTAGAGCGAGTACGGGCCCTCGGGTCCGTCGACGAACGGCCCGAGTTGGCGCAACGGGTCGCCCGTCCCCGGCTGCTCGACCTTGACCACCTCGGCCCCCTGCTCACCCAGCAGGCCGGCGCAGAAGGGAGCGGCGACCCTGGTGCCGAGGTCGAGGACCCGGAGGCCCGTGAGGGGCCGGCGGGGCACCGGCTACTCCTCCCGGTGTTCGGCGAAGACCTCGCTCATCGACCCCTTCGCCTTGCGGGCCTCGAGGGCGTCGAGGGCCGTTGCCGTGTTGTGCATCCATTGGTGGGCCATGAAGTGGTAGTCCCAGGCGTCGCGCTGGCCCATCAGGTCGAGCGTCTTGTTGATGGAGCGCTTAACCACCTGCGCCGTCGCCGGCGGCACCCTGGCGATCCGCTCGGCGAGTTCGTGCGCCTCGGCGAGGAGGCGTCCGGCGGGCACCACCCGGTTGACCATGCCAAGCCGCTCGGCTTCGTCGGCGCTGAAGCTCTCGGCGGCGAGGAGGAACTCCTTGGCCTTGCGCGGGGGCATCTCCCACGGTTCGACGAGGATCTCGACGGCGGCGCCGGTCATGCGCAGGACCGGGTTCGAGAAGACGGCGTCGTCCGCCGCCACGATCAGGTCGCACATGCAGGCCAGCATCAGGCCTGCTGCCACGCAGCTGCCGTTGACGGCGGCGATCGTGGGCTTGGGAAAGTCGCGGATGCGCAGGCAGCGGTCGAAGTACATGATCTTCTCGTGCTGGAACTTGCCCTCCGGCGTGTCGCGCATGCGGCGCCACTCGTCGGCTTCGACGTCTCCCACCAGTGCCTTGAGGTCGTGGCCTGACGAGAAGTGCCGGCCGGCGCCGGTCAGGATCACCACGCGCACTTCGTCGTCGGCACCGGCGGCGTCGAAGGCTGCGTCGAGGTCGTCGATCAGACGGGTGTCCTGGGCGTTGGCCACCTCGGGACGGTCCATCGTCAGGGTGCAGACATGGCCCTCGACGGCGTAGCGCACGGTTGCGAGGTCGGGCATGGGCCAACCTTACTCAAACGCTGTCATCCGGTCCGCCCCGGCAGGCGCGGCTCCCGGGGCAGGCCCAGCGTGCGCTCGCCGATGAGGTTGCGCTGGATCTCGCTGGTCCCGGCGAAGATCGTCGCCGCCCGGTAGTAGAGCCACGACCGCTGCCACCTCCCGTCGCCCGGGTTGCCTTCGGCCCCCCGCCAGAGCGGTGCGGCGTCGCCGAGCACCCGGAGCACGAGGCCGTGGAGGCGCTGGCTCATCTCGCTCCACGCCAACTTGGCGGTGGCGGCGACGGGGCCAGGATCCCGGCCGGCGGCCAGACGGGACAGCACCCGCTGGTTCTGGATCCGGAAGAGGCGCACCTCGACGAGGGCCTGGGCTAGGTCGCGGGCCAGTCGCGGATCCTCGATGGCGCCGTTGCGCTCCGCCAGGGCGAACAGCTCCTCGAGCAGTTGCGAGTGCACGACCAGCTGGCGGGCGTTGGTGCCCCGCTCCACCGAGAGCGTCGACGCAGAGACCCGCCACCCGTCGTGGAGGTCGCCGACCAGCTGGTCGCCGGCGACCGGCACCTCGTCGAGGAACACCTCGTTGAATTCCGACTCGTCCGT
>CAJXIS010000022.1 GCA_913054115.1 uncultured Acidimicrobiaceae bacterium
GCACCTGAGGATTAAAAGTCCCCTGCTCTACCCGATGAGCTAGCGACCCGACGGTGGTGTGAAACGCGGATCGGAACCCGGTTGACCACTGGTGTCAGGGTATAGGGGGGGTGCTGATCGGGTCCGATCGCGGATGGATGGGTCTCTGCGAACCGATGGCTGTGTCGGTCGGCATCACCATCTGCTGATGCCGTGGAGTTTGTGGCACGGCGCCGCGGATGGGATTCTCTGGGAATGGATGTGACCCGTCTCTCGGCAGTTGAGTTGGCCACGGCCATTCGTGAGCGTCGGGTGTCGTCCGTCGAGGTCGTGGAGGGCGTGTTGGCCCGCATCGACGACATGGATGGCGACCTGCGGGCCTTCGTGACCGTCGACCGGGACGGGGTACGTGCGGCTGCACGGGCAGCGGACCAGCAACTGGTCGACGACCGGGAGGTCGGCGTTCTTCACGGGGTGCCGTTCTCGGTCAAGGACTTGCTCGACACCGCTGGTGTCCGGACGACCTACGGGTCGAGGGCGCTGGCCGACCACGTGCCGACCGCCGACGTGGAGGCCGTGGCCCGGCTGCGATCGGCCGGAGCGATCCTCGTCGGGAAGACGGCAACCCCCGAGTTCGCAGCGTCGCTGTGCACCCGGTCCGCGTTGAACGGCATCACCCGCAACCCCTGGGATCCCGACCGATCCCCCGGTGGGAGCAGCGGTGGCGCTGGAGTCGCCGTTGCCACCGGCATGGGCCCCATCGCCGTCAGCACCGACGGCGGCGGTTCGGCCCGCATCCCGGCCTCAGCGTGTGGGGTGCTCGGCTTGAAGGCGACCCTCGGCCGGATCCCGCACGAGAGCTGGCCGTTTCACTTCGACAACAACAGCTCGGTGTCGATCAACGCCCGATGCGTTCCCGACCTGGCGGCGATGCTCGACATCATGTCGGGTCCACACCCCCTGGACCCGTGGTCCAGACGGCCCCCCCGGGAACTCGACGGCGACGGGTCCGACCCGCGTGTGGGCAGGGTGCTCTTCATGCCACACCCCGCCGGCCTGACTGCCGACGCCGAGGTACTCGACAAGGTCGAAACCGTCCTGGCGTCGCTCGAAGGCACCGGCGTCGTCATTGACCGGATGGACGACGACCCGACCGGCCACGACCCTTCCATGGTGACGAACATCCTGTTCGCCAACCTCGTTGCCCGTGCACGTGAGTTCACGCCGGACCAACAGCGCCTCCTAGAGGAACCCTTCCGGACGGCGGTGACCGGCGATCGGGTCGGGCAGGACGCAGTGGCGTTGCAGCAATGCAGCCTGGAGCGCTCGCGGATCTACAACCGGGTCGAGGACCTGTTCACCCGCTACGACCTGATCGTCTCACCGACGGTGATGGCCGAACCGCCGCTGGCCGACCGGGACGATGTCGTCGTCGTCGATGGCCGAGAGGTCCCGCTGATGCGCTGGTGGAGCCACCTGTCGTTGGCCAACATGACCGGACATCCGGCGATCTCCGTGCCGGCTGGCTTCACCGCCGGTGGACTCCCGGTCGGGATCCACGCCGTAGGGCCATGGGACGGGGAACCGGCGCTTCTCGGATTCGCAGAGGTGATCGCACGCCTTCACCCCTGGGGCCACCTCTGGCCGCCGGGGGTCGGTGCACCGCCGGTCGAGTAGCGGTCAGGATTCGTCGAGGGTACCGACGGCGTTCGTCTCGACCAGGCGTTCGATCTTGTCAGCGCTGTAACCGAGTTCGCCGAGGATCTCCCGGGAATGCTCACCGAGCCGGGGGACACCGAACGCTGGAGCGAGAGCCTCGCCGTTGATGAGGTAGCCGGCGTTGGTCACCTGGCCCGGTCCGACCGCCGTATCCACCTCCGTGAGGAGTCGTCGAGCGTCGGGTTGGCCGGTTGCCAGGACCTGGCCGAGGTCGCGGACCGCACCGCCGAGAGCGCCTGCCTCGGCGAAGACGTCGTCCCACTCCTCGGCCGTCCGTTCGGCGATGGCCGCCTCGACCGCCGCCTCGACCTCGTCGGCCCGTTCCTCGAACTGCGAACCGTTCAGCCGTGCGTACTCGTCGAGGCCCAGGGCCCGGCAGATGGCCCGTCGGTGGCGGACCAGGTAGCCGGCCAGCATCACGGACCCCTCCTTGGCCTCGAACCGTCCCAGGAAGGGTCCTTCCCGGTCGCGGAGTGGTGCCGGAGGGATGCCGGTGGTGGCCGTGATGCTGGTCTGACGGTTGAGCAGGAGCATCGTGACGTCCTGCATGGCGATGTCGATGTGCTGTCCCTCGCCGGTCTGCTGCCGGAGCAGCACGGCGGCAAGGATCGCCGAAGCGGCGTGGATGCCCGTGGCGTAGTCCAGCACCGGTCCGCCGGCCCGGATCGGGACGTCGTCCCGGACGGTCATCGACATGAAGCCACCGGTGGCCTGGATGACGTCGTCGAACCCCGGTCGGCCGGCGTGTGGTCCTGTTCTCCCGAAGGCCGAGATGGACGCGTAGATGATCGACGGGTTGCTCGAGCGCACCCGCTCGTGGTCCAGGCCGTGGGCATCGATGGTGCCGGGTCGATAGTTCTCGACGAGGATGTCGACGTCGTTGGCAAGGTCCAGAGCCACGTCTCGTCCCTCTGGGGTCGACAGGTCGAGGGTGATGCTCCGCTTCCCGGCGTTCTGGGCGACAAAGCCTGTGCCGAGTCCCTGGCTGATCTGTTCCCTGGTGCCGCCGGCCCGGCGCATCATGTCGCCCCGCGGCGGCTCGACCTTGATGACGTCGGCGCCGAGGAGTGCCAGCTGGTAGGTGCAATACGGTCCGGCCAGGACGTGCGTCAGGTCCAGGACCCGGAATCCTTCGAGGGGTCGACGACTCATGTGGTGTCCTTCGTTGGCGCTTGTTCACCGAGCGCCGTCGAACCCGACGCTCGAAGGAACGAATCGCCGCACCTCTCCGTGGGTTGCACGTCGACCCGGTCCGTTCTGGGCAAACCTATGGTCATCTCGTAGAGGCGCTCCAACACGGCAGATGGCTCTGCCGCCTGGATGGATGCTGGCTACCGCACCGAGGACCTGGCCCTCAATGCCGGCACTGTGGTCTTCCGAAAGGTCGGTTAGGTCGAAATGGTCTCAAGCTCCGAGACTGTCTTCCTAGGCGATCATGAAGCGTGGGATCGGATCACTGATCGGGTGGCGGCGGCTAAGAAGAGTCCCGTCCTGGCGGCGGTTGCGTTCATCGGTATCGATGCCCCGGAGATCCTGCCACTCAAGCGCGGCGATGTCCTGGTCTGCGATGCCGGCACGCGGAGAATCAGGAGTGGCGCTACATCCGTCAAGGCGCTCAAGAAGTTCCATGGCAGTGGCGTCAAGGTCTATGACGCCCCGGGCCTGCACGCGAAGGTCGTCGTTCTGAGAAACCGTGCCTTCGTGGGTTCTGGGAACGCATCGGGCAACTCCCGTGACCGCCTAAGCGAGGCCTGCTTCGAGACGACAGATTCCACCGCGATTCTGTAGGCCAAGAAGTTTGTCCTTGGCAAGGCGCACCCAATGGACCGACTTGACGAGAAGCGGCTCAAGTACCTTGAGAAATTCGAGCCCAAGGGTCCTCCGCCCCCCGGCAGAGGCGTCCGGGTGTTCACGCCTTGTCTGCCAACAGCAAGTGCGGTCTCCCGTCTGTGGATCTACTCGACGATTCCGTACGACGTCGATCATCTTGAGGACCACGCAGGACAGGAGCGGCCTGGGATCAGACGCAGGTCGATCAGGGACGGAACCGGACCGGATATCGACTGGGACCCGTGGCAGCCCGATGAGATCAAGGACCTTCGCGAAGATGACTGGCTCGTTCGTGTGCATGAGAGACCGGACAAACCTGTGCGGGTGCTTGCGCCTGTGAGGGTCATCGGCTTTTCGCATCCGACCGGCAGCGAGTCCCTGGTTTGGCATGCGACCCCGAAGGACATTCACTCGTGGCGGTCCCTGAAGCAGATGAGCGGAACAGTCGTTGACGGCTACGTCCAACAACCAGTCATGCATCTTGTGACCAAGAAGCACATCGTGCCCCTGCTCGACCGATTTCGGCAGTAGGTACAGCAGAACCGAGCCGCTGACCGGTCAGCAGGGCCTGCTGCCGGCCAGGGCGAGGGCGGCCCGGTCTGGTGTCGTCAACCGGGTCTGGTCGTTGAAACGCGGGTACATGAAGCTGTCCCTCGCCGTCGAGTGGCCGATGCCGACGACATGGGCGAGTTCGTGCAGGACCGCCATTGCCTGTGACGGTTCGGTGATCTTCGCATCGGGGAGCCTGTGGAGGATTTCGATCGAGAGGTGGATTCGGGAACGAAGCAGCGATGCCTGTTGCGTCGGTGCGTTCTTCTCGGTCACGTTGACCGAGCCGTCAGCTGCGGACTGCTCTGACGTGTCCGGGCCGGAATGCCATGCGTCGGCAATGCCAAACCGGTCAGATGGAGCGTCGGAGGCGCTGTTGTACCAGAACACGTCGAGTTCTCGGATTCCGGGGACAGCAGGCTCGGCCCCGGGGTTGAAGAACTCCTCGTCCTGTTCGGTGGCACCACTTCTCACGACCAATGTCAGCCCGGTCAACTTGTTCAACTCCAGGATCGTGTTGACGGCCAGGCTGCGAGCCGACGCGCGCTGGCTTGCGTCAATCGAGGGATCGATGGATATGTGCACGTCGACTCGTTCGCACTGCGGCCACAACGCCGGCCCGAATCGGTCGAAGTAACCGGGATTGCTTCCTGCGAGGTCGAGTTCGCTGATCTTGTTGCCAGCACCCGTTGGGAAGACACTCAACAGCTTCCTGGCATCTTGGTCGAGGTCGACCAGCAGGTTCGAGTTCTCGATGGCTTCTGCCCAGGAGCCATGAGCGAGGTCGTCGTGTTGCGCGGTGGCGGTTTCACCACCTGTAGCAACCGGAGTGTCCTTGGTTGAACACGCGACGAGAAGCGTCGCGGCCACCCCGACCGCAGCAACCCACCGGAGGGCGGTTGTGCGCCTCACGACGTGTGGGCGGTCCCGGTGTCGTCCGGCCGGGCGTCGTTGCCGGTGGCGGGGTTGTGCCGCCGAAGACGGGCTTGGTGGCCGTCGGAGTTCTTGGCACATTCGGACTTGCCGTCGCGGTCGACGAGAACCCCACCCCTGATGCCGGTGACCTTCTTCTCGCAGTGCCTGCAGCGTCGTGGGCCCCTGACGGCGGCGATGAGGATCGCGACAACGCCGAGTGCCAGCAGGATCAACCACGGGACCCTGTCACAGGGACACGCCTGCGACCCTGAGCCGGTTAGGCCAATCCTCGAGTCAGCCAGGCGAAACCCCCCCTCTTCCGTGATCACGGGACTCGTCGGGTCATCGGGGTCGAGGGGGTCGCTGCCGAGCTGGGACGGACTCAGGTCCTGGGTCTGCGGATGCCCCGATAGGGAGAACCTGCGGCCTCGAAGACCCCGTACAACTCGAAGAATGCGGGGCCGAACGGGTCGACGCCGGTCAGCGGCATGGCGGCACGAACGATCGTGAAGTCGTGTGGCGCCAGGGCCTTGGCCCGATCGAAGTGGCGTTCGGCGACGTCGTCGTTGCCTGCCCGTCGGGCGTGCACCGCCAGCCGGAAGTGGAGGCGCGCGTCGATCTCGTCGTCGTCGAGGTCAGGCACCTCGTAGCCGGCGTCGTCGGGCACGATGCCGTCCCGGACCCACGCCCGGACCTGCTCCATGTGGTCGGCGCACCTGATGCCGGTGAACTCGGTGAACATGTCGGAGCCGAACTCGTTGGCGTTGGGGCGCACGATCCGGTCGTCCTCGTCGATCCACACGACCGTCGGCACGTTGTTGACGGCGTAGAGCTCGGGGAGCCGGTGCTCGGTGTCGACGAGCACCGGATACGTGATCCCCTCGGCGAGCGGCGCCACCGCCGCGACGTTCTCGTCGATCGCCACGGCGATGACGGTGAAGTCGGCGTCGGAGAGTTCGTCGTGCAGTACCTGCCACCCGGGCAGGTCGAAGGCGCATCCTCACCAACTGGAGAAGGCGACCAGCAGCCGCCTGGTGCCCGACCACTCCGAGAGCCTGCGCTGGGTCCCCTCGAGGTCGAGGAGCGTGGCGTCGGGAGCCTGTCGGCCGACGAGGGCGCGCTGCCGGTCGGCGGCCGGCGCTCCGACGGCGACCATGCGTGCCTCGGCATCGACCAGCACGGGTCGGTCCAGGGCGTCCGCCACGGCGGCCAGGTCGACGCCCTCGGGGTGCTCGATGGCGGACCGGTCGGGGAGCGGCACACAGGCGTCGTCGCGGCAGAGGCCCTCGGGCTTGAGCTCCCATCCCACGATCGAGGCGAGCAGCTCGGGGTCGACGATCGGGCGTTCGCCATCCCAGGTGGCGTCGATCGAGGAGGCATCCTCGGCGATGACGGTCGTGGTGTCGGCTGTACCTGCCATGAGGGCTTCCTCCACTTGCTCGGCTGCGTGGTCGGATTCCGACCGTACCCCCGCCGGTCCGGTGACCAGTCAGTCGGTGCCCGGCGTGGGTTGCGGGACCTAGCCGAGGCCCGGCGCTCCGGCGTAGGCAGGGAGGGCGGTCTGGCCGCCCAGGTGTGCGTACAGGACCGTCGATCCGGGCGGGATCGAGCCGTTGCGCACGAGGTCGATGAGGCCGGCCATCGACTTGCCCTCGTAGACCGGGTCGGTGATCATGCCCTCGGTCCGGGCTGCGAGATGGATCGCCTCGATGGTCTGCTCGTCGGGGACGCCGTAGGCGGGGCCCTCGTATCCGGCGAGAACAGTGATCTCGTCGCTCCGCAGGTCCCGGCCGACACCGATCCGGTCGGCCGTGTTGGTGGCGATCCGGGTGACCTGGTCGAGGGCCTGGTCGAGGGTGCCGGAGGCGTCGATGCCCAGGATCCGCCGGTCGTCCCGGCCCTCGAGGGCGAAGCCGGCGACCATGCCGGCCTGGGTCGACCCGGTGACCGTGCACACGATGACGTGGTCGAAGAACACCTCGTGCTCCGCCTCCTGCACGGCGACCTCACGGGCCCAGTTGGCGAAACCCATGCCGCCGAGCGGATGGTCCGAAGCCCCCGCCGGGATGGCATACGGCCTGCCGCCGTCGGCCACGACCGACTCCAGTGCCCGCTCCCAGCTGTCCCGGATCCCGATGTCGAAGCCGGCCGGGTCCATGCGGATGTCGCCGCCCATGATGCGGGTCAGCTGGATGTTGCCCACCTTGTCGTAGGCGAGTTCGGGCCAGTCCACCCAGCCCTCCTGCACCGTGACGGCGCCCAGGCCCAGGAAGCGGGCCACGCCCGTGACCTGGCGGGTGTGGTTGGACTGCACGCCGCCGATCGAGACCAGCGTGTCGCATCCCTGGTCCAGCGCCTCGGCGACCAGGTACTCGAGTTTGCGGACCTTGTTGCCGCCGAAGGCGATCCCCGAGTTGCAGTCCTCCCGCTTGGCCCAGATCTCGACCCCGCCTCCGAGGGCCTCGCTGAGCCGCCGCAGCGGATGGATCGGCGACGGGCCGAACAGCAGGGGGATGCGGGGGAAGTCGTCGAGGCTCACGGGCACTCCGATCGTGGGAGACGCATGGGGGACCTCACCTTGGCATGTCGGCTCGCCCGGTGCCGAGTCCCGGCCCCTCGCAGGACAGGGCAACTTCTTGGATCCCCCGGGACGCGACGATGCATCCCCGTAGGCGTTTTCAGTTCAAGCGTCGCAGGTGGGTTACGGTGGCCGGAACCTCCAGGGGTGGATGGGAATGGCTGCCGACCTGCGACAACTGACCACTGTGGTGGCGTGATGGTGGGCGAACGTCGGCGCGAGTTGTTCTCCGTCGGTGCGATCTGGCTGGTGGTCACCGTCGTCGCCGAG
Organism: uncultured Acidimicrobiaceae bacterium; assembly: GCA_913054115.1. GTDB lineage: Bacteria > Actinomycetota > Acidimicrobiia > Acidimicrobiales > MedAcidi-G1 > S20-B6. The sequence continues at coordinate 7,841 of CAJXIS010000022.1, forward strand.
TACGTGGCGGTTGCGGTCAGCCTCCACCCGCCCGGGGCGTCGCGTGAGGCCCGGATCATCGACGAGGCGTTCGACCTCCTCCTCTATCTCGCCATTCCGGTGTTCACGTTCGTGGTGGTCGTGGTCGGCTATTCGATCGTGCGGCACCGGGCCGGTCCCGACGAGGAACTCGACGGCCCGCCGATTCGGACCAACAGGGCCTTCATCGCCTCCTGGATGGTCGTGACCAGTGTCCTCACCGTGCTGGTGATCGTCCCGGCGCTCGCCGGGATGGACAAGCTGGCGGCAGGACCCGAGCCGGGACTCGTCATCGACGTGCGCGCCGAGCAGTGGAGCTGGACGTTCGACTACGCGGGCGGCGAGGTCCGGACGAAGGACACGCTCGTGCTCCCGGTCGACACGCGGATCCAGTTCCGCATCACGGCCACCGACGTCATCCACTCGTTCTGGATCCCGGCCTTCCGCATCAAGCAGGACGCAGTACCCGGCAAGGTGACCGAGACGTTCGTCACGGCCGAGCGGATCGGCGAGTTCCGGGACGACGTGGGCATGCGCGTCCAGTGCGCCGAACTCTGCGGACTGGGACACGCACGCATGTGGACCGACGTCTCCGTGGTGAGCCAGGAAGACTTCGATGCCTGGTTCTCATCGGCCGGAGGCTGACCGGATGCGACGAGGGCAGCGACCGTGATGAGCCTCATCCGTGGCGCGATCGGAGGCGTCGTCGGCTTCGCCGCCGGTGCACTGCTCATCGTCTCGATCCGCGTCGGTACCGGCCACGACGCCTGGGAGGTCGAGAGCGTCACCGCAGGAGCCTGGATGTTCGCCCTCGTCGGTTGGGTGCTGGGCGTGGGCGTCTGGCGCTACTGGGCGGGCCCATGGTTCGGACGGCCCGAGCGCACCTATGACATCACCGGCTGGAGGCGCTACCTGGCGTTCGACACCGACCACAAGGTGATCGGCATCCAGTACCTCGTGACCTTCCTCGCGATGTTCTTCATGGCCGGCCTGTTCGCGATGCTCATGCGCTGGGAGCTGTTCAGCCCGGGCGAGGGCGTCCTCGATGCGGGCCTGTACAACTCGATCATGAGCCTGCACGGCACCATGATGGTGTTCGTCGCGGTCGCAGGGACGATCGGCTCGTTCGGGAACTACGTCGTACCGATCATGATCGGCGCCGATGACATGGCCTTCCCGAAGTTGAACGCCCTCTCGTACTGGCTGGTGCCGCCCGTCCTGGTCGCACTCACCACGTCGTTCATCCTGGGCGGCTACGACACCGGCTGGACGGGCTACGCGCCGCTCTCCGTGAAAAGCGACGTGGGCGGCCTCTTCTTCAACCTGGCGTTCTTCACCCTCGGCCTGTCGTCGATCGTCGGCGCCATCAACTTCGTGGCGACGATCGTGACCATGCGGGCACCGGGCATGGGCTGGTTCCGGATGCCGATCTTCGTGTGGGCGATCTTCGTCACGGCGATCCTGGCGCTGCTGTTCACACAGTTCATCGCACTCGCCATGTTGATGGTGATCCTGGACCGGACCGCCGGCATGGTCTTCTTCGATCCGGCGTCGGGAGGGCAGCCCCTGCTGTACCAGCACATCTTCTGGTTCTATTCGCACCCGGCCGTCTACATCATGATCCTGCCGGCCCTGGGCATCACCCTCGAGATGGTCTCCCACTTCTCGAGGAAGCCCCTGTTCGCGTACCGGTGGGCGGTCGGCGGCTTCCTCGGCATCATGGGCCTCAGTTCGATGGTGTGGGCCCACCACATGTTCACCAGCGGCATGCCCGATGCGCTGCGCAAGCCCTTCATGGTCAGCACCGAGATCATCTCGATCCCGACCGGGTTGATCTTCCTGTCGGCGGTCGGCACCCTCTGGCTGGGCCGGATCCGCTTCACGGTGCCGATGCTGTTCGCGCTCGGCGTCCTGTTCAACTTCCTCATCGGAGGCATCACGGGCGTCTTCCTGGCCGACGTGCCCGTGGACGTCCAACTCCAGGACACGTACTTCGTGGTGGCGCACTTCCACTACGTCATTCTCGGCGGCGGCATCTTCGGACTGTTCGGCGGCATCTACTACTGGTTCCCGAAGATGACCGGACGGATGATGAGCGCCCGCCTCGGCAAGGTGCACTTCTGGTGGATGATGGTCGGCTTCAACGCCACCTTCCTGCCCATGTTCACCCTCGGCATGGACGGCATGAACCGGCGCATCGCCGACTACACGCCGAACCTCGCAGACGGCAATCGGATCGTCTCGCTCGGCGGCTTCTTCCTCGGCACGAGCTTTGTGGTCTTTTTGTTCAACTTCATCAAGAGTTGGACCAGCGGGCCCCCGGCGCCCCCGAACCCCTGGGGCGCCCGCACGCTCGAGTGGCAGACGGCTTCGCCGCCGCCGCACGAGAACTTCGACGTCCCACCGGTGGTACTCGGCGACCCCTACGGATACGGCGAACCGGACTCGGTCCACGCCGTGTTCCCGGCGCCTGACGGCGGACCCGTGGAAGAGGCCTCCCGATGAGCCCGTCCACCCGGGCCGGAAGGTCGCCCGGTCTGACGGTGGTCGTCGCCCTGGCGGTCCTGACGGCCGTCGAGTACCTGGTGAGCGCCGCTGACGTGCCGGCGTTGCTGCTGTGGCTGCTGCTCTTCGCCTTGGGCAAGGCCGCCGTGATCGTGTACGCCTTCATGCACCTGCCGGAGGTCTTCGGCGAGGAGTCCCGATGACAGCGGTCGATGTGGCGAACGTCCCGCCGGTCTCACGCCTGCGGATCAACCGGGTCGGCCTGTGGCTGTTCATCCTCTCGGAGAGCATGCTCTTCGTCGGCATCCTCGCGACGCGGTTCACCCTGCTCGGCACCGAGGTCCACGAGGACATCTCACAGGCGGTCGGCCTCGGGATCACGTCGATCCTCCTGGCGTCGAGTTACACGGCGTTCCGGGCAGAGCACGCGGCACGGCACGGCGACCGGGCAGGGGTGCTGCGCTACACGGCGCTCACGCTCCTCCTCGGCCTGGTCTTCGTCGGGGGAGTCGCCGTCGAATGGGTCGAGGCGTTCCACGACTTCCCGCCGGGCACGCTGTTCGGCACCGTGTTCTTCACCATGACCGGCATCCACGCCTTCCACGTGATCACCGGCCTGATCTTCCTTGCGATCGTCTACGCCAATGCCCGAAGCGGCCGCTACGACACCGATTCCTGGCCCGTCGAGGCCTGCGTCAAGTACTGGCACTTCGTCGATGTCGTCTGGGTGTTCTTCTACCCGGCGCTCTACCTGCTCTGACCCGAAAGTTGGCGCTAGAGGGCGTCAGCCACAACAATGGAGGCCCATGATGAGAAGGCTCACTGCCGCAATGCTGTTGGCCCTGGCCGTCGTCGCTGTCGGCTGCGGTTCGAGCACCAACACGGTGACGCCCAATGCCGCCGGCGAGATCGTGCTCGACTACTCCGAGTTCAGCTTCGGGGCCGACGTGGTCGAGGTCCAGGCCGGTCAGACCGTGACGTTCGTCCTGAACAACGGTGGCGAGAAGGAACACGAGTTCATGATCGGCCGCACCGTCGTCGAGAACGACCTGGGCCATCCCACCCAGTTCGAGCACGACTTCTTCGAGGGGCTGACGCCGGTCGTCGACCCGCCATCGGCCGCCATGGGCATGGATATGGATATGGACATGGACGGCCACTCGATGGATGACATGGACGGCCACTCGATGGATGACATGGACATGGATATGGACATGGACGAGCAACATGGGTTCATGGTGATGCAGTTGTCCGGCGAGTCCGCCCGTGTGACCGTGACTATCCCGGCGGACGCGGTCGGCGAGTGGGAGATCGGCTGCTTCCAGGACAAGGGCGTCCACTGGGACTCCGGCATGCGCGCCAAGTTCGTCGTCAAGGCGTGAGACCCGGCACCTGACCCTGCGGCAACGTTCCAGCAGGCACCTCGGGTCCGGCCCGGTTCAGTTGCCTGTCGCGACCTGGTCGTCGGCTGCTGTGACGACAGCGGCGTCTCAGCGCAGGGCGTCGCGCTGGTCGATCAGGCGCTGCAGGGGATCGAGGTCGAACGGGTCGCAGGTACCCACGATCAGGTGGTCGGTGCCGACGTCGAGGTAGCGGCCGACGTCGTCGACGTCGTCCTGGCCTATGCACACCGTGCGCTCGATCTCGGCCGGATCGCGGCCCACCTTGGCGCACCACTCGTCGAGCACCGCCGAGAGCTCGGCCACGTTCTCCGGTGGACCGAAGCAGTTCCAGGCGTCGGCGTGCTCGGCGACCAGCCGCAGCGTCACCTTCCGACCCGACCCGCCGATCATGAGCGGCATCGGCCCGACCGGTGGAGGGTTCAGGCTCGCCAGGCGGGACTTCATGCGGGGCAGGTCGGCCTCGAGCTGTCGGAGCCGGCTGCCGACCGTGCCGAACTCGTACCCGTACTCGTCGTAGTCCCGCTCGAACCAGCCGGCCCCCACCGCCAGGTACATGCGGCCGCCCGAGAGGTGGTCGACGGTGCGGGCCATGTCGGCCAGCAGCTCCGGGTTCCGGTACGAGTTGCCGGTCACCATTGTTCCGAGCATGGCGTGCTGGGTATCGGCAGCCATCGCCGACAGCAGCGTCCAACCC
>CAJXIS010000023.1 GCA_913054115.1 uncultured Acidimicrobiaceae bacterium
GGCGCAGGGGCTGGCGTTCCAGCCGGGGGTCTCCCGGTCGGGAGCGGCACTCACGGCAGCGCGAGCGCTCGGGATCGAACGGGTGGCGGCGGCTCGACTGGTGTTCCTGATGAGCCTTCCGGTGATCGCCGGGGCGGGCCTGTTGTCGGCGTTCGACGTCAGGGTGCCGTCGGAATGGTGGGCTGCGTTCGCCGTGGGAACCTTTGCGGCGGCCGTGAGCGGCTGGTTCGCGGTACACGGGATGCTGCGGCTGCTGTCGCACCGGGGGGTCGGCGGCTTCGTCGTGTATCGGGTGTTGGCCGGGTTGGCTGTCCTGGCGGTCCTCGCCTTCCGCTGAGCCGACGTGTTCAGTCGGGGGGCACCAGGGCGAGTGCCACGTCGCCCCATCGGCGGGCGGTGGTCACCTGTGCCACATCGCGGCGGGGAACGGCGACGGTGATCGTCGTGTCGTCGAGGTCGAGCACACGGGCGGCACTCACGAGCAGTCGGCCGGACGCCGAGACGTCGTCGACGGCGTAGAGGTCGACGCGGTCTCCGGGTTCGAGCGTGAGCCGGTCGGCCCTCCGGTCGAGGGCGATCGCCCGTTCTCCCGATCGTGGGCCCGGACGGTCGTCCTCGGATGCGGCGACCGTGGTCGGGCACGATGGTGCTGACGCTGCGGCGTCGACGGCGAGGCCGGTGATCAGGGCGAGGACCCCGGCGGCCATCCACCAGGTCAGTCGGTGGTGTGCGGCCCACATGCGGATGCGGGCGAAGAGGTACGCCATGGCGCCTCCCGGTGTGAGCGGATGGCGGGGAGTGGAGAAGGGGGAGTGGAAAGGTCGGGCGGGGGAGGGCCCGGCGAAGGGTTCAGTCGGAGGAGCTGCTGGTCGAGCTCGAGGCCGGCGCCTTCTCGCTCGTGCCACCCGACGAACCGGAGGTGTCGCTCGAGGAACCAGACGTTCCATTCGACGAACCGGAACCTCCGTCCGACGAACCGGAACCTCCGTCCGACGAACCGGAACCTCCGTCCGACGAACCGGAGCCCGTGGATGCCGAGTCCGAACGTCGTGTCTTCGAGGACGAGCCGTGGTCGTTCTTGTAGAAGCCGTCGCCCTTGAACGAGATGCCGACTCCCCGGAAGATCTTGCTCACCGAGCCTCCGCAGGACGCGTCGATGCAGTCGGTCAACGGTTCGTCGGCGAAGGACTGTCGAGCCTCGAACTCGGTGGCGCACTGCTTGCAGCGGTATTCATACGTGGGCATGGATTGAAGGGTCCGGGTGTGTGGGGCGGAGATGATGGTTGCCGATCGGGAAAACTGCTCCCCGATGGCCGAGCGGGAAGCCTACCGGAAGACCCCGAATGCCCAAATGCGCCGGAAGGGTCGCGTTTGCGGTGAGTATTGGGTCATGACGGATCAGGTTCCCCTGGCGCTGCTGTTCGTTGTCGGCGCCTATCTCCTCGGCACGTTCCCCTCGGCCCATCTCTTCGCCGGGCGTCGCGGCATCGATCCGACCCGGGCCGGGTCGGGAAATCCGGGTGCCACGAACGTCTATCGGACGGTCGGTCGTCGTGCCGGGCTGTACGTGTTCGCCGTCGATTTCGGCAAGGGTGCGATGGCCGCCGGCCTCGGGTGGGTCGTCCTCTCGCGGCCGTGGGCCCTGTTCTGTTGGGCGGCGGCCGTGTTGGGCCACGTCCTGCCCGTCACCCGCAGGTTTCGGGGCGGCAAGGGGGTGGCGACGGCCGGTGGCGGCGTCTTCGTGCTGTTTCCCCTGGTGGCCGTCGCCGATCTGGTCCTGTTCGCCGCCGCTGCCCGCCTGAGTCGCACGGCTTCCCTGGGCTCGATCGTGATGGCGGTCGCCAGCCCGATCCTCATCGGGGCGCTGGGGGGCACGGGGCGGGAGGTCGGGGTGGCGGTGGCGATCTCGTTGCTCGTCCTGGTGCGCCACGAGGGCAACATCCGGCGGCTGGCCACGGGGACCGAGGCGACATGGCAGGGGCCGGACCCGGGCGGCGAGCCGGACGGATCCACTGGGTAGCCTCGCTCCGACCGCTGGCGACGCCCTTTCCCGACCACCCCCGGAGCATCCGATGATTCCGCTCGACGAGGCGCAGGCCCACGTGTTCGACCGCTGCCCGGTCCCGGTGGCCACGACCGTGGCGCTCGATGGGGCGCTCGGCCTGGTGCTGGCAGAGGCGGTCGTCGCGACGGAGGCCGTGCCACCCTTCGCCAACACGGCCATGGACGGCTTCGCTCTCCGCTCCGCCGACACGATCGGAGCGCCGGTTCGGTTGGCGGTCGTCGGCACGCTCGCCGCCGGTGCGGTGTTCGAACAGGTCGTCGGCCGGGGTGAGGCCGTTCGGATCATGACCGGTGCCCCGATGCCGTCCGGCGCAGATGCCGTGGTGATGGTCGAGCGCACGAGCGTGTCCGGTCCCGTCGATGCGGAACAGGTGGAGGTGAAGGTCGAGGTGCCCGTGGGCAACCATGTCCGGAATGCCGGCGAGGACCTCGAGCCCGGGCAGGTGGTGTTCCCGGCGGGCACGACCATCGGCCCCGGACAGGTCGGCGTGCTGGCGAGCATCAACCTGGCAGAGGTGCCCGTGTTCCGACGCCCCAGGGTCGGTGTCATCTCGACCGGCGACGAGCTCGTGGCGGACGGAGGCACCCTCGCCCCCGGGCAGATCCGTGACTCGAACCGGCCGGGCCTTTTGGCCCTGGTCCAGGAGTCGGGGTTCGAAGGCGTCGACCTCGGCCTCGTGCCCGACGACGAGGAGGCGATCGAGGTCGCCCTCCGAGCGGGCGTGGAGGCCTGCGATGCCCTCCTCACGACGGGCGGCGTGAGCATGGGCGACTTCGACTACGTGAAGGTGGTGCTCGACCGGATCGGCGACATGCGCTGGATGCAGGTGGCGATCCGGCCGGCCAAGCCCCTGGCGTTCGGGACGGTCGACGGGGTGCCGGTGTTCGGCCTGCCGGGCAATCCGGTGTCGTCGATGGTCTCCTTCGAGTTGTTCGCCCGCCCGGCCCTGCGGGCCATGGCGGGACACACGGCGACCGAACGGCCGCTGGTGCGTGCCGTCGCCGATGGCGCGATGACCCGAAGGGTCGACGGGAAGACCCACTTCGCCAGGGTCGTGGTCGACTACCGGGACGGCGCCTACCACGTGTCGTCCGCCGGTGGTCAGGGCTCGCACCAGTTGACGGCGATGGCGGGCGCAGACGGGCTGGCCGTTCTCCCCGACGGCGATGGGGTTGCCGACGGCGCCGAGGTCGAGGTCCTGATCCTTCGCTGACGCCGGTGGCCCACTTGCCGAGCATCCCTCTACGCTGTGGGGTGTGAAGCGCCCCCTTGTCGACGGCTTTGGACGGGTTCACCGCGATCTGCGCATCTCGGTGACCGACCGGTGCAACTTCCGGTGCAGCTACTGCATGCCTGCGGAAGGACTCGAGTGGTTGCCGCGCGAGGACCTGCTCACCTTCGAGGAGATCGAGCGCGTCGCCAGGGTGCTCGTCGAGCGACATGGCATCGACAGCATCCGGCTCACCGGCGGTGAGCCGACCATTCGGGCGAACCTCCCGGAACTCGTCGGGATGCTGTCGGCGTTGCCGGCCGACCTGTCGCTGACGACCAACGGCTCCACCCTGCGCCTTCTGGCGGGACGGTTGGCGGACGCCGGGTTGCAGCGCATCAACGTCTCGCTCGACTCGTTGCGGGCCGATCGCTTCGCCGAAATGACCCTGCGGGACGAGCTGCCCAAGGTGCTCGACGGGATCGAAGCGGCGATCGAGGTCGGTTTCGATCCCGTCAAGGTCAACGTGGTCGTGATTCGTGGGGTCAACGACGACGAGATCGTGGACTTCGCCCGCTTCGGACGCGAGAAGGGCGTCGTGGTCCGGTTCATCGAGTTCATGCCCCTCGACGCCGACAAGGCATGGAATGCACGCTCGGTGTTCAGCCAGGAGGAGATCGTGGCCGCCATCGACGCCGTGTACCCGCTGGATGCGGTGGAGCGGACATCGGCGCCGGCCACCCGTTTCCGCTACTCGGACGGCGGCGGCGAGATCGGCGTCGTCGCCAGCGTGACCCGGAAGTTCTGCGACTCGTGCGACCGGATCCGTCTCACCGCCGACGGCCAGTTCCGCAACTGCCTCTTCGCCATCGACGAGTTCGACCTCAGGGCGGCATTGCGCTCGGGGGCTGATGACGAGGAGTTGACCGCCGTCTTCGAGGGGGCGGTCGCCGCCAAGTGGGCCGGCCACGGCATCGGCCACGTCGACTTCATCCGACCGGCCCGCTCGATGTCGCAGATCGGCGGCTGAGCGGCGACATGGCCGACCCCGGAGACATGGAAGCCGGGGGCCGGAAGTTCACGCACCTCGACGAAGCCGGCCGCGCACGTATGGTCGATGTCGGTGACAAGGAGCCGACGCGGCGCCGGGCGGTGGCTCGTGCCCGCATCCGGATGTCATCCGAGACTGCTGCGGAGCTGTCCGGGGGGACGGTGGCCAAGGGCGATGTGTTCGCCGTTGCCAGGGTGGCTGGCATCCAGGCGGCGAAGCGCACATCCGAGCTGGTGCCGCTCTGCCATCCGCTGATGCTGACTTCGGTGGTCGTCGATCTCGAGGTGGGGGAGTCCCATGTCGCGGTGGAGGCCATCGTGGAGACGGTCGAGCGGACCGGCGTCGAGATGGAGGCGCTCACCGCCTGCACGGTTGCGGCGCTCACGGTCTACGACATGTGCAAGTCACTCGACCGGTCCATGGTGATCACCGACGTGGCCCTCTGGGAGAAGGACGGGGGCCGGTCGGGCGCCTGGCGCCGGGAGGCCTGAGCCGGCCTCTTGACGGCAGCGCGCGCAACGCGCGTGGATTCGCGCACCCCGCGCGTGGAAATCCACCATTTCGCAACGGTGGACCGCTACGTTGAGCGACCAATGGCCGAACAGTGGATGCGAGAGGATACAGGCAGGTGCTGATCCTTCTGGGACTCGGTGTGTTGTGGACGGCGTTGCTGCTTCCACCCGTCATCCGCCGGACGAGACGATCGTCGTCGCCGCGTCCGATCGCCGCCCTGTCGGCCTCGAGCCGCCTCGACGCCCATGGCCTCCGGCTCATCCAGCATTCCGTGACCTCGGTCCCTGGCGACTCCGGTTCCGCCCGTCGGCGTCGCCGTGACGTGCTCCTGGCCCTCGGGGGAGTGGCCGGGTTCACCTTCTTCGGCGGGATCGCCGTGGGCGGCATCGTCTGGACGATCCACTTCCTCGTCGACCTGGCCCTCGTGGGCTATGCGTTCCTCGTCACCAACCGCCATCAGCGGGAGGTGGAGCGCCGCGATGTCGTCGTGCCGTTCCGGCCGGCGAGCTCGATGCTGCTCAACGCCGGTGGTGCGATGCGCGACGAGGCGGTGCTGAGGCGCCAGGCGAACTGAGCCACCAGGGGCTTCGTCCAGCGTTCATTCTCCACCGCTACGATCCACCCCGCCCACGGGGGTGTAGCTCAGTCGGCTAGAGCGCTACGTTCGCAACGTAGAAGTCGTGGGTTCGATTCCCATCACCTCCACCGTTGGCCCGGCCGGCCGCCATCAGCCGGCCTGGTCCGCCTCTACCGCCTTCGCCAGCCGCTCGGGGAGGTCGGGCACCTCCGCCCGGACCTGCGACCAGCTGGGGCTGCGCGAGTCGGCGTTGGGGTCGGCCAGGAAGTGCTCGCCGGCCTCGATCACGGCCCGTGCGAACACCTCGACGGCGGCCTCCTCCTGGTGGCGGTCGTGGGCGAGGCCGTTGATGGCGGCGTCGTCCCCGTACTTGTCGACGAGGTCGAGGGCCGCCTGTGTATAGGTGGCGTCGAGGCTCTGGAACCCCTCGTGGGTCAGGACGGTGCCCGAGGCGGCGAGTCGGGCGAACAGGGAGCGGGCGGTGTCGATGCTCATCTTGTGCAGGCCGCTCCCGGCGTCGTCGGGTGACAGGTCCTGGTGCTTGTGGTCGTACCGGTCGGCGATGTCGACCTGGCAGACCTGTGCCGTGGTGTAGCGGCGGTACACCTCGGCGAGCAGGCCGATCTCGAGACCCCAGTCGGCGGGGATGCGTAGGGTGCGGACCAGGTCGACGTGCATGGCGTGCTCGCCGCCGAGCGGGTAGCGGAAGCTGTCGAGGTAGTCGAGGAAGTCGCTGCGTCCGAACGCCAGCCCGAGTGCCCGTACGAGTGGCGTGACGAACAGGCGGCTCACCCGACCGTAGAGGCGTTCGCCGGCATCGTCGCCGACACCGCTGGACGCCGCCGAGGCCCGGTAGTAGTAGCCCTTGCTGAAGGCGTACTCGAACGACGGGTGGGCCACCGGGTAGAGAAGGCGGGCGACCATGCGGCGGTCATAGGTGCGCACGTCGGCGTCGTGGAGCGCCACCGTCTGGGCGCGACCCGATGCCAGGAAGTAGCCGAGGCAGTACCAGACATTGGAGCCCTTGCCCGGTTGCGTGGGAGCGAGCCCGTGGGCCGTCAGCTCCCCGTGGAGGGCGGTCAGGCGGGGGCCGTCGTGCCAGAGGATGCGGTGGTGCTGGGGCAGGCGGTCGAAGAGCCGGCGTGCCCGGTCGAAGTCGGCCGCATCGGCCTGGTTGAGGCCGATCACCACCTCGTCGAGGTAGGGGATGCGGGCGATCTCGTCGACCATGGGCCCGAGGGCCGGTCCGTCCATCTCGGAGGCCAGGCAGGGGATGACGAGCGCCATGGGTCGCTCGGCCGCCCAGGACGAGAGTTCGGCCTCGAGGTCGTCGGTGGGCCGGTCGCCGAGGTCGTGGAGCGTGGTGATGACACCGTTCTGGAAGAAATCGGCCATGGGGTCAGGCTAGATGGACGGAGTCGTCGCCTGATAGTCGGCTTTGCGAGTGCATTTCGTACACTTGGCGGTGATGACCACTCCCAGGACCTTCGTGATGTGCCTGCGCGCCCTTCTACTGGTGGCCGTGGTGGCCGGCTGCTCGGGCAGCGGCACCGAGTCCGGCACCCGGTCGATCGTGGTGCTCAGCTCCGACGAAAACGTCGAGATCGTCCTACCGGACGATGCCTTCACGAACGAGGTCGTGACGACCACGACGAGCACGACGACGACCACGGAGCCGCCCACGACCACGGAGGCGCCCACCACCACCGGCGCCACCCCCTCGGAGACCACCGAGGGGCCCGATCCCGACGCTGTGGTCGCAAGCACCTCGACCACCACGTCCACAACGACCACCACGACCACGACGACCACCACCCAGCCACCCAAGGAGACCATCCCGCTGGCCGAGGAGGACATCAACCCCGGCCTCAAGCTGATGGACTCCCTCGACGACTTCAACACCTGCCTCGACAGCGAGGGCTTCGGGTTCCTCGGCATTCCGAACGAGGAGGCCGGCCCCGACGCCCTGGTCAACCAGCCCGACTACCTCGAGGCACTCGGACTCTGCAACAGCCGCACCAACATCGGTGCCGTGTACCAGGAGTTCCTCACCTCACGATCGGAGTTGACTCCGCAGCAGATCCGCGAGGACAACGAGCAGTTCATCGAGCTCACCGTGTGCCTGAAGCGCAAGGGCTGGACCATCGGCGACCTCACGCCCAACGAAAGCGGGCTGCTCAATCCCGGCGATGAGTTCTCTGGCCCGGACGGTGGGATCAACACCGACGACATCCGCGCATGCGTGAGCGAGGCGAACCTCGCGAGCGACGATTCCTGAGTCGGCAACCGGAACAGGCGACGGTCAGACCATGAAGAAGCACCTGCCGACGCTGATCGTGCTCGCCCTCGTAGCAGCGGGAGCCGCCTACTGGCAGCCATGGGTCGACGACACGGTGGTGTTCGACCTCGAGACCGACCGCGCAATCGCCGAGGTGGTCAGCATCCGCACCCTGACCGAGGAGATCACGGTCCGCGGTGAGCTGCGGCGCGACGAACTGCAGGTGATCAACTCGGCGGTCGATGGCAAGATCAGCGATGTGCTCGTCGAGGACGGCGACACGGTCCAGCCGGGAGACGTACTGTTCGCCCTCGACGGCCGACGTGCGGTTGCCGTGAACGGCGACTTCGCCTTCTATCGCCGGCTCGACGTCGGCTCCGAGGGTCCCGACGTCCTCCAACTCGAGACGATCCTGTCTGCCGAGGGCTATGACGTCGGCATCGTCGACGACTTCTACACGGAGGAGACGCGCTCCGGGCTGGCGTCCTGGCAGATCGACCACGACTACGGCGGTGCCACACCTGAGGTCGACGAGGTCGTCACCATCTCACTGTCGGGCAACAGCGCCGGATACGACATCGGCGCCCGCAACACTGCAACCGTCGAGATCCGTGCGGCCGCCGGCCTCGTCGAAGGCGACCCGGACGAAACCGCCGCGACCACGACGACCGCTGCTCCCACGGTGCCGACCACGACGGTGGCGCCCCTGGATCAGGAGGTCGTGTTGCTGGCCGAGTTCCGTTGGAACGAACGGGGCGACCGGGTCCGCATCCTGCAGGAGGTGCTGGGCCTGACGGCCGATGGAACCTACGGGCCGGCCACCAGGGCCGCCCACCTTGCTGCAAACCGCTCCCGTGGCCTCTCGCTCGAATTGATCCCGTCGGCATTCTCTCTCTCCTCGACGTCGGTCGTCGTCACCGAGGCGGGTGCAACGGCCACCTTCAGCGTCGTCCTGGGCATCGCCCCGGGAACCGATGTGGTGCTGTCCGTGGTCAGCGCCGATGTCGGCGAGGTGTCCGCATCGCCAGCCACGATCACGTTCACCCCCACCGACTGGTCGACCGAACAGGTCGTGACGCTCACGGGTGTCGACGACCGTCTGCTCGACGGTGAACAGTCGGCCACGGTGACCGTGGCAGTCGTCGACGAGTCATCGGACAATGTGTTCGACGAGGCGCTCGACCTGATGGTCTCGGTGACGATCACCGACGACGACGCCGCCGGATTCAGCGTGTCGGACGCTGGTGCCGCTGTCACCGAGGGTGGCTCGGCCACGGCGTTCACCGCGGTACTCGACGCACAACCCACGACCGACGTCGTGCTCTCTGTCAGCAGTCCAGACACCGGTGAGGCGACTGTTATGCCCGCCACGCTCACCTTCACGACCGCCAACTGGTCGACGGCCCAGAGCGTGACCGTCACCGGCGTCGACGACAGCGATGTAGACGGCAACCGGGTGACCGCCGTCGTCGTGTCCGTGGACGATGCGAACTCCGACGATCCGTTCGATTCCCTGCGAGACCGAACCGTTCGGATCACGACCATCGATGACGAGGCCGCCGGCTTCACGCTCTGGACCACCGCCGCCACCGTGGGCGAAGACGGCACCAGCGACAGTTTCACCGTCGTCCTCAACCGCGCACCGGCCAGTGACGTGGTGATCTCGATCACGAGCGGCGACACCGGTGAGGCGACTGTTACGCCTGCCACGCTCACCTTCACGACCGACAACTGGTCGACGGCCCAGGTGGTCACGGTCTCCGGCGTCGACGACACCCTCGTCGACGGCGAGCAGAACACGGCGCTCACCGTGTCCGTGGTCGGTGCCGGTTCGGACGACGCCTTCGACGCCCTGCCCGATCAGTCGGTCACCGTCGCAACCGCCGACGACGACGTGGCGGCACCAGCGCAGGATGACGTCGCAGGTGCCGCATCGACGATCCCGTCGATCACGGTCAGGGCCTCCACCGACGAGATCAGCGAGGGCGAACAGGTCACGTTCACCTTCACGGCGCAACCAGTGCCCGAGCAGGACCTGATCGTCGACATCAGCGTGGGCGGCGAGGTCACGGTCGAGGACGACTTCAACGAGGTCGATGACTCCATTTTGTTCCCGGCAGGTGTCGGGATCGCCGAACTCGTCATCACCACGCTCATAGACGACGACCTCGAGCCCGACGAGGATCTCGATGTCGGGATCTCGGCGCTGTTCGGGGACAACCCCCGCTACAACGTCGGAGGCCGTTCGGAGTCGACGGTCACGGTCACGGATCCGAACGTTCCGGACCTGCCGGTGCTCACCCTCCGTGCGGATGCGGATTCGACCGAGGAGGGCGGCTCGGCGGACTTCACGGTCGAGACCCCCGTCGAGGTCGTCGAAGACATCGACGTCTACTTCGTTGTGAGCGGCACGGTCACCGAGGGCGAGGACTTCGGCGAGCCCGACGAGTTCGTCACGCTCACGACGGGCAACGATTCCGTTGCCATCAGCGTCACGCTGCGCTCCGACGACCTCGTCGAGGTGGATGAACTCCTGACCGTGACGCTGGTTCCCGACCCCAATCACCTTCCCGGATTCGTGGAACAGGCGTACGGCCTGAGCTGGGTCGTCTCCGCCACGATCCTGCTCGAGTCCGACGACCTGCCCGAGCTCACGCTCGAGGGCGGTGGCGTGGTGGTCGAAGGCGAGACCGGTTGGGTCACGATCGTCGCCGACCAGGCACCCGAGGTCGACACCTCGGTCAACTACAGCATCTCCGGCAGCGCCCAGCAGGGGGTCGACTTCGAGGTCCTCACCGGGACGGCACTGCTGCGAGCCGGCCAGACCAGGCTCGACATCGCTATCCGGACGATCGACGACGACGTGATCTTCGAGCCGGCAGACATGATCGTTGCCGACTGGCCGGCCAGGATCGGCAACGTCTACGTGGACGAGGGCGAGTTCGTGCTCCAGGGCAGCAACGTCCTGAACCTGACGGAGCCGGATTTCACCATCAAGATCTTCGCCTCGCCGTCGGAGCGGGCCAAGCTCAGCGTCGGCCAGGTGGTCACGGTGAACCTCGCCGCAGGCGATCAGGAGTCGCCGGGCGTCATCACCGAGCTGGACGATTCGGCGAGTACCGAGGGCGGCAGCGAGACCTATGAGGGCGTGGTCGAGGCAGTCGAGGATCTGGTGGCTGTCGACGGAGCGGTCGTCACGATGGATGTGGTGGTCGAGGAGGCCGTCGACGCCGTCGTGGTACCGATCGCCGCCGTGCTCGCAGACAGCGGCACCAATCTCGTCCGGATCGTCACGGCCGATGGCCAGATCGAGCGACGCGAGATCGAGACCGGGATGCTCGACGGTGCATACGTCGAGATCGTCTCTGGCGTGTCGCCAGGCGAGTACGTGATCCTGGAGATCGACCGGCGTTGACCGGCATGGCCTCGAGTCCGGTGAGCGAGCCCCTACTGTCCCTCGAGGGGGTGTCCCGCGTGTACGGCGAGGAGGTCCTCGTCCATGCGTTGCGGGACGTGTGGCTCGACATCCGGGCCGGTGAGTTCCTGTCGATCGTCGGCCCTTCGGGCTCGGGCAAGTCGACCATGCTGGGGTTGCTGGGGGTCCTCGACCTCCCCACCTCGGGATCGATCCGGATCCAGGGCGCCGAGGTGAACACGCTGCCCGACGCCGAACGTTCGCGTCTCCGGGGCCAGGCGATCGGCTTCGTTTTCCAGCAGTTCCACCTGGTTCCTCACCTGACGGCCCTCGGCAACGTCGAGACGGCGCTCCTCTACCGGAACCTGTCCCGCAAGGAGCGGCGCCGACGCTCCCTCGAGGCCCTCGAGAAGGTCGATCTCGTGCACCGCCACGACCATCGGCCGATCCAGATGTCCGGAGGCGAGCAGCAGCGCACGGCCATCGCCCGGGCGATCGTGACCGAGCCGCTGGTGATCCTGGCTGATGAGCCGACCGGTGCGCTCGACACGCAGAACGCGGCCAATGTGATCGAGATCTTCGCGGGCCTCCGCTCACCCGAGCGGGCCGTCTGCCTTGTCACCCACGACGTGAACGTGGCGGCGGCCACCGAGCGCAGGATCTCGATGCTCGACGGTGAAATCGTGGCGGACGAGTCGCAGGTGCCGGTGAGATGAGACGCTTCGGTGAGCTCATAGGCGTTGCGGTCGCCGGACTCACCGCGCGCAAGATCCGGACGCTGTTGATCCTTTTGGGTCCGATCCTCGGCGTTGCGGCCATCGTGGCCGCCATCGGCATCAACGAGAGCTCGAAGGGCGACCTCAAGGCCAAGTTGCGCGAGCTCGGGACCGACCTCATCGTCGCCAACGCCCAGGACGCCATCGGTGGCTTCGGCCGCGACCCGCGGATCCCCGAGGAGGCAGCCGGCCGGGTTGCCCGCCTGCCCGACGTCACATCCGTGACCGGGACCCTTCAACTCTCCAACATCGTGACGCTGCCCTTCGCAGCGGCCGAGGACTACTACCGGGCGTTCCCCGTCCCGATCATCGCAACCCACCTGAACCTTCCCGAGACGATGGACGTGCCGCTCGTGAGCGGACGGTTCCTCAATGAGTTCGACGAATCGAGCGCCGCACGCGTGGCGGTGATCGGTCGGGACCTCGCCAACGAGTACGGCTACATCGCCAACGAGGCCCGGAGCATCCAGTTGAACGGCGTCGACTACGGCATCGTCGGGGTCCTCGACTACGTGCTGCTCGAACCGTCGATGGACTCGGCGGTGTTCATCACCTT
>CAJXIS010000024.1 GCA_913054115.1 uncultured Acidimicrobiaceae bacterium
CTGAGATCCACGGCCGGAGTCAACACCCTCAGAGCCCCGAGGACAAGTGTCCGGGAACCAATCCCCGATCAGGGAACCATGTGAGCGATCGGCCCCTCCGGATCGACCAGCCCGGCGACCGACGACCACGGCAGGTCCACCCACGGCGTGCCCGCCACTCCCGGCGCCACCTGGTACTGGTCGAATCGGAGCACCAGCCCCTTGGCGGTGACCGCCAGGTGCCGGAAGTTGACGGCATCAGCGGCCAGCCCCTCGGCGAACAGCGTGCCGGCACCGAGTTGCGCCTCGAGGTCGATCCTCGTCACCGTGGCGAGCTTCGCCAGCCACGGTGCGTCGGACCGGAACAGGTCGGCCACGGCGATCTCGGACCCGGTCGACAGGTCGATCAGAAGCGTCGAGGCCTGCTGCTGGACGGACGCAGCGTCATCCCACTCGGTCGTGAAGTCGAACACCACACTCAGCAACCGACCATCGACGTGGAGCACCTTGCCGGTGCCCCGTAGCGTGCTGACGACCTCGCTCGCGCCGGTCGTCGCCCCCTCTTCTTCGAGTACCGATGCCCGGAACGACGAATAGGCATTGGCGACCACGGCCTCGAGGGCACCGTTGACGGCATGTTCGACCGGTGATCCCGACACCTGTGGGTAGCTGAGGTCGTAATCGGCCAGTTCACCGATCTGGCCGGACATCCGATTGGCGTAGACCTTCGGCGCTCCCTCGACGCGCGGCACCGTCACCTGGCCGTCGACGTCATCGGCCTCGGACACCGATCCGGCGCCGGCTGCGCCCACCTGGACCATCACGCCGGCCGTATCCGACGGGCCGGCACCCCGCATCTCCCGGCCGTCGCCGGGGGCGCACCCACCGGCCAGCGTGACGGCGAGCGTGATGACGAGAACCCCGACGAACCTCACGGCGCCAGGTGACGGTCCTGTTCCCGAAGCCGCTCTTACGGCCGCTCGTACGGCCGCCACAGCCTTCGCCCCTGCCTTCTTCTCCGCTTTCGTTCCTGCTTGCATCCCTGCCTTCGTCCCCGCAGCCGACCTCGTCACGGCCCGCAGGGTACCGACCGCAATGCGCCACCGGGATTCACCCCGCGCCACCGCGCCCCGCCGTCCGCCACGCCACCCACCACGCCATCACCTCCGGGTTGGTACGGTCACACTGATGCCCCGTATGCGCAGAGGATCCCCGACACGCCGGGACGACGCCACCGAGCCGGACCAGCTGCTGCTCGACCTCGTCAACGGCCTGCGTGAGTTGGACGAGCGCGTCGCCACCCTCGAACGGCGGTTCGACGCCCTCGGCGAAAGCGCCTCCGGCGACGGCGAGGACGCCGTCATGGAGCTTCGCCTCCACATGGCGCGCCTGTCCGCCGAGTTGACCCGGTCGACCGTCGAGATGAAAGGTCAGATCGCCGAGTTGGCGGGACGATCCGGCGACGACCTGCCGGCCTCACCTGCACTGGCCAGCGACGAGGCCTTCGAGGATCTCACCGTCGACTCGCCGGCACGTGCCCCCAACCGACGCCGAACCAGCGGTTGGCAGCCCACCGACTAGAAGCCCCGCGGGTAAACCCTCTGGTGAACCCGCTGCTCCGACCACTGGTGAACCCGCTGGATCGCCGGGAACAAGCCCTTACGACGAAGCGGCAACCAGTGCGTCCAACAGTTGCTGCGACCTTGCCTGGACCCGGCCGAACTCGATCCAGTTCGGCGGATCCTCGGTCAGGGCCGTCGCCGCATCGACCTGGAGTCGGCTGAGCTCGGCCACGATGTCCGCCACCGAATCCGGAAGGTCGATGGGCGCCGGATCGGTGCCGTCCCCGGTGCCGTCCCCGGCGCCGTCCCCGGCGCCGTCCCCGGTGCCGTCCCCGGCGCCGCCGTCCGACGGCTTCGAAGTGCTGGTGCCCGTCCCGAAGATGCTGCTCAGGTCGGTACCCGTCAACTCCTCGAGTGCCTCCTGGAGAGAGTCGGCCATGACCACGGACTCGCCGGCTGCCACGATCACCCGCTCGAGCTCGGGAACGGTGTTGTCGCCCTCGGCCTGCACATAGAGCGGCCGCACGTAGAGCACCGAGTTCTCGATCGGAACCAACAGGAGTTCGCCGAACAGGACCGTCGAACCGCGCTGGCTGAGCAGCGTCTGGAGGGTGGCGACCTCCTCATCGTTGCGGATCCGCTCCTCGGACCGGGCCGGGCCATCGAAGTTGGACGTCGGTGGCCGGTAGAGCACCAGCTCGCCGTAGTGGTCGCCGTCGCTGCGACCGACCATGTACGCCGCCAGTTCCTTGCGGGCATCCTGCTCGTCGAGGGGCACATAGGCCCGCAGGATCACGAACTCGGTTTTGTCGCTGCCGGGCAGGTCGAGCATCGTCCGGTACGGGGCCATGCGCATGTCGCGTGTTCCGATGCGCAGCCCCTGCTCGTTGACGACCACCAGATCGAGGGCGCCCTGACCGGTTCGGCCCGGATCCTGGGAGACCGCCCATTCGGCGGCCCGCTGGTAGAAGTTCTCCGTGTCGTCGACGTGGTAGGCGCCCCACAGTTCGGTCTGGATCCGGAACAGATCCTCGGCGTACCGGAGGTGGTCGACCAGGTTGTCCGGCATCTCGGAGATCGGTCGGAACAGGCTCCCGAAGGCACTGTCGTAGGCCTTGATGATCGGCTCGTCGACGTCGGAGACGTAGAAGGTGACCTTGCCGTCGAACGAATCAACGACGGCCTTGACCGAATTGCGGACGTAGTTGAAGTTCGTCCGAAGGCCGCTCTGGGACGGCAGCTCCTGCACCGGTGCCTTCTGGGCGTACGGATAGCGGCTGGTGGTCGTGTAGCCGTCGATGACGTAGACGATCCTGCCCTCATGGAGCACCGGATACGGATCAGCGTCGAATTTCAGGAATGGTGCCAGCTTCTCGACGCGCTCCCGGACGTCACGGATGAAGATGACCCGGGAATCCTCGGTGATGAAGTTCGAGATCATCGGTTCGAGTTGACCGAACCGAAGGGAGAACGCCGCCCGACGCAGGAACGAACCCATCGCCACGCCGCCCTGGCCACCGATGTCGGCGTAGCGGACCTCCAGGGTTTCCTGATTCTCGTCGGTGTAGTCGACCTCGTTGCGGCTGGCACCGACGATGGCGTAACCACCGAGGCCCTCGCCGATGTAGATCTGTGGACGGTCGATCGACACCTCGATCGACGGATCGATGGAGATCGGCAGGTCACCGATGAGGAACTCGGGGTCGCCGGTCGCACGGACCCGGCTCACCGGTGCGAGCGCCACGCCGTAGCCGTGGGTGAAGGCGACATGCTGGCTTTCCCACGAACGCGACTCGTTCAGCTCGAGCTCGCGCGCACCGATCATCACCTGGGTGACCTCGCCGTCGACCAGGTAGCGGTCGGAGTCGAGCTCTTGGTTGAAGCGGTAGAACTCGCGAGCGCCCTGGAGCCGGTCGAATGTTCCCTGGACGATGAAGGGGTCGAGCACCCGGATGTTCTTGACCGTGCCTGGATTGGCGAGCAGGTCCTCGCCGGTGATGACGTTGTCCATCCCCTCCACCTGAAGCACCGTGACCTCATCGAGGCCGAAGGCAATGCGGGTCGCATCGATGTTGCGACCGATGTACATGGCCTCCTTCTCGGACTCGGCCGGAGCGACACGGAGGCTCTGGATCACTGCCGGGTAGATGCTGCCCATGACGAGTGCCACGAACGCCCACAGGCCGACAGCGAGCGTCGGCAGCACCCAGCCACGCCGCCGGATGTTGACGATCAGCAGGACGACGGCGAACAACGAGATGAGGATCAGGAGGTTGATCGCCGGCAACTGGGCCTTGACATCGGTGTAGGTCGCACCGTGGACGGCGCCCCGGCTCGAGGTCGTGAGTTCGAAGCGGGCCAGCCAGTAGTCGACGGCCTTGACCAGGGCGAGGAGGCCGAGCAGCACGGAGAGGTGGGCCTTGACCGCCGGCCGAACCCGCTCGCCCGTGGTCTGGAGCCGAATGCCACCGTTGAGGTAGTGGAACACCGTGGTCACGACCAGCGTGACGATCAGGGTGCCGAACAGCCAGCCGATCACAAAGCTCGAGAACGGCAACTTGAAGACGTAGAAGCCGATGTCGCGACCGAACTGCGCGTCATCGACGCCGAAGTCGCCGCCGTTGGTGAACAGCAGCCAATCCTGCCAACGGTCCGACACCCCGAAGCCGGCCAGGAGTGCCAGCAGCGCCGATCCGACGAACCGAACCAACCGTGCCCGGCGACCCACTGCCTGGTGGTACCGGGCCAACAGGTCCTCTTCGGGGCCTGGTGGTCGCACCACCGGGGCCAGCCGATCGGCGACGGTCAGGTTGACGAAACAGATGACGAAGAAGAGGAGGGTGAACAGCACCACCAGCACGATCTGGGCACTGAGCACGGACGTGAAGACATCGCCGTAGCCGAGTTGATCGAACCACAGGTAGTCGGTGTAGAAGCCGGCGAGGCCGCGTAGCGACAGCATCAGGAAGCTGCCGACGAGCAGAAGCACGACGCCGATCGTCCGGATGCGACGTGAACCCGGTCCGGAGGCTCGACGGCCGAAGACAGGCCGCGGGCGCTGCGGTGGGGGGGGTGCTGTTTCCTCGTCCGGCATCGGGCGGGATCCTAACGGCCGGCACCGTCAATCCTCTGGCGGGACGGGGCGCCGGCCCCGTCGGATCTCTCAGGGCAGGGCCAGCTCTCCGGCGTTTCCACCCAGCCCGGCCAGAATGTCGAGCGCATCCTCGAGCGTTGCGACGGGTTCGACGTGGAGGTCACCGGCGTGCCTGGCAGCGATCTCGTACTCGCCCTCGGGAACCAGGAACAGGTCGACGCCTCCCTCCCGGGCTGCAACCGTCTTCTGCGCCAGGCCACCGATGGGGCCGACCACGCCATCGAAGTCGATCGTGCCGGTGGTGGCAACCTTCAACCCGCCGGTCATCTCGCCCGGGGTGACGAGTTCGAGGATCGCCAGGGTCAGCGCCAGGCCCGCCGAGTTTCCCCCGACGCTCCCCGTCTCGATGCGGACATCGACCGGCAGGTTCTCGACGTCCTCCCACCGGGTCTGGACCATGACCCCGAGGAATGCCATCGTCAGGTCTTCGGCACGGGCACCGAGGACCACCTCGACGGTCCGACTGGACGTGCCGTCGATCGACTCGACGCCGAGCGACACGACCTGCCCCGGGGATCTCGAGCGGATCTCATCGACCAGTTCGCCGGCGGCGAGGACCGGTACGCCATCGACGGCCACGATCACGTCGTCGGTCGTGAGCAGGCCCTCGGCTGGGCCCTCGACGCCGGCCATCCCCACACCGGTCGCCTCGTACGGATCGATGCCGAGGTGGCGGAACGCCACCGCAACCGCAGTCGACTTCGATACCTGCATGAGATCGAGGTTGAACGACTTGTTCTCATCGCGACTCCTCTCACCCAGGACGGCGCCCTCGCCGTACAGGACGATGTCGTCGTCGAAGAAGGCCTCGATGTACTCCCAGCCGTTGACCGAGGAGTCCTGGCGGACGGTGGTGAAGAAGATCTCACCATTCGGTTCGAAGCGGTCGCCGACGGTCACGACGATCCGGCCGGTCAGGGCATTGACGTTCCCCGGGCGGTAGGCGAAGTAGGGCAGCCGGATGAAGGTCAGGCATGCGGCAACCACCGCTGCCACGAGAAGCGGCGCCCACACACGCGCCCTGATCCGGCGCTGGGCGCCCCCGGACGCGACCGGGCCGGACGGTAGGGTTTCGACTGCCGTGTCCACGCTGTCGTTCGGTCTCATCCTCGGCGCCCTGGCGCTCTTCGGCTCCCGGTCGGCGCCGGGCGTCCCTCAGCCTGCCACGGCACCGGCCCTTCGCCGCATCGGCCCGACACCCATGTTCCCACCCGGACCATGGCGGCCCACCCTGGTCCACGCCATCCTCGGTCGGCCACTTCCCCCCTCCGGCAGCACGGAAACCGCCGTCGAGCGGGGCTGGAGCGTCATCGCACGCCTGGGTATCGGCCTCCAGCCACCCCGCAGGGTGCTCACCGGCAAGCAGGCACGCATCCGCTGGTGGCACCGCATCTTCTCGCTCGCCCTGCTGCTGGCCATCGTCGTGCTGGTCGGACTGGCATTCGCCTCGCTCACCGCCATCCTCATCGTCGCCGCCGGCTTCCTCCTCGAACAGGCGATCGGCTGAACGGTGGCCGACCGCCACCTCCATGAGGCCTGCCCGCCCGACGGCGCAACCGCCGAACGCCGCCGGGCGGCCATCACCGCCGGCCACTCGAACGACCCGGGGACCGCCATCCTGCTGTGCGCCGACCCCGAGCCGGTCGTCCGGGCTGCAGCCTTCGGAGCACTCTCGCGACTCGGTGCCATGACCGACGGCATGCTCGCCGATGCCCTGACCGACCCGGCCCCCGAGGTTCGTCGACGTGCACTCGAGTTGTGCGTCGACTCTCGAATCGGCGCCACCGCACTGCTCGACGACCCCGACCCGACGGTCGTCGAGGTCGCCTGCTGGGTGGCCGGCGAGCGCACAGACGATGGCGACCACTCGGTCGCCCCCCTCGCCCGCATCGCCACGACGCACGACGATCCGCTCTGCCGCGAAGCCGCCGTGGCCGCCCTCGGGGCGCTGGGTCATCCCGATGGACGAGATGCAGTGCTCGCCGGCCTCGGCGACAAGGCACCGATCCGGCGACGCGCCGTCCTGGCACTCGCACCCTTCGACGGGCCCGACGTGGTCGCTGCCCTCGAAAACGCCCTCGAGGACCGCGACTGGCAGGTCCGGCAGGCCGCCGAGGACCTGATGGCGCAGGGCATGGACCCGGTCGAAGGCACCGACCGGAGAGCGCCCCCCGGCTACAACGGCTAGCGCCTGGAATCCATGAACATCACGCGCATCGCCTCGAACGACTCGATGCACTGACCCGCACCGAGCACGACGCACTCCATCGGTGCATCGACATGGCGCACCGGCACCCCGGTCTCCTCGGCAAGGCGCAGGTCGAGACCCCGCAACAGGCTCCCACCACCAACCAGGTGGATGCCCTGCACCAGCAGGTCCTGGGCCAGTTCCGGTGGCGCCTGGGACAGGCAGGTCACCACCGACTCGATGATCGTCGCAAGAGGCTCGGCGATGGCATCGCGGATCTCCTGGGGCGTGAGGATCACCGTCTTGGGCAGTCCCGTCATGAGCTCGCGGCCACGCACCTCGGCACGCATCTCGTTGGGCGTCGGTGCCGCCGACCCGATGGTCAACTTGATCTCCTCCGCCGTGCGCTCACCGATCGCCAGGCCGTACTCACGTCGCACGAAGGCCTGGATGTGGGCGTCCAGATCGAACGAACCGGTGCGCACCGCCTCCAACGCGACCACGCCGCCCAACGACAGCAGTGCCGACTCGGACGTGCCTCCCCCGATGTCGACGACCATGTTCCCCACCGGTTCGCTGATCGGCAGGTCGGCGCCGATCGCCGCCGCCAGCGGTTGCTCGATCAGCTGGGCATCCGCCGCCCCAGAGCGACGCGCCGCCTCGGTGACCGCCCGGCGTTCCACGGCCGTGATCGCCGACGGCACGCAGATGAGCACCTTCGGCCGGTTGAATCGACTCACCCCCACCCGTTCGAGCAGCAGCCGCACCATGCGCTGAGTGACGTCGAAGTCGGTGATGGCCCCCTTGCGCAGCGGTCGGACCGCCACGATGTGCGACGGCGTCCGGCCGATCATCTGCCAGGCGTCGCGCCCCATCGCGAGGACCTCGTTGTTGCGCTTGTTGATGGCGAGGACCGACGGCTCGGCCAGCACGACCCCCTCGCCCCGCATGTAGACGAGCGTGTTGGCGGTCCCGAGGTCGATGGCGAGGTCGCGTGCCATGTCAGCCTGTGTGGCCGTTCTCGCGTCGGCTCTCATCTGGGTCCGGCGAACGGGCCTGCCCGTCATCGTCGGGCAGCACGCGCATGCCGCTCGACTCGGAACCACTCGTCGGCCGATAGTCGCGATGACCACGCGAGAGGGTCTTGAGGGTGTTGCGGAACTCGTGGGGATCGTTCGCCTGCCGACGCGGGCGGCTCACCATCCACACCAGCAACGACCCGACGGTCGCCAGGGCGACCGCACCGAGGAGAAAGAGCGGCGCCGAACTCATGAGGGACCACCGGCGGGGACCCTGTCAGGATTCTCGAGATCCTCGAGATCGACCACGTGCTGTGCGTCGGTGCCCCAGTGTTCGCCGCCGTCCCAGGCCTCTCGCTTCCAGATCGGCACGGTGGCCTTCAGGGAGTCGATGCAGAAGCGATTCGCGGCGTAGGCGGCCTCGCGGTGTGGCGACGACGTCACGACGACGACTGCGGGTTCGCCGATGGCGACGATCCCGGTCCGGTGCAGCAGGGCGACGCAGCGCAGGTCGGGCCAACGCCTCCGCGCCTCGATGACGATGCGGCCCATGCGTGGCAGCGCCTGCTCCTCGTAGGCCTCGTAGGCGAGCTCGGTCACGTCGATCCGGCCCGGTGAATGGTCGCGGGCGTTCCCGCGGAACTCGACCACCGCACCACAATCGGGGCGGCCGGCCCATCGGGCGGCGTCTTCGGCCGGGAGGCCCTCTGCGGACAGGGCGACCCAGGTGTCTCCTGCGGGAGGGAGGAGTCGGGATATTGCGGCCTCGGACATCGGCGCAATAGTACGACGCCACCCAGAGCCCACCACCGGCACCGTCTATCCACAGGAAAATCACCGCCGATCAGACGCGCCCACCCACATGAAAATCGGCAGCGGCCAGACGCGCCCATCCAGCGGAAACTCCACGCTGGTCAGTCGCGTCCATCCGTCTGCTGGTCGCCGAGTCGGCGCAGCAGCCATGTGAGGCCGGACAGGAAACCGACCACGACCACGCAGGCAGCCCCGATCGACAGGATCTGCCGGCTGCGGGCATCGAGCTGGTCGAATGCCCCCGGTTCGTGACCGGCGACGTACGCCTCCTCGTTGGAGTGCCTCGGCTCCCAACCGAGACCCCGTAGGAGATCGTTGGACACCACCCATGGATGGACCGTGTAGGGCTGGATCCCCGGCGGAGCATCGGTCAGGCCCAGCGCCCATCGCAGGCGGGCGACTCCGACGGCAAGCGGGCCCGGCAACCTCAGTCGTGGGACCGGCCCACCCAGCTCGGCCATGAGCGGTGCCGGGATCCAGCCGTCGGGTGCCACGTTCACCGGTCCGACGGGTCGGTGATCGACGACGACCACCACGGCCTCGGCCAGGTCGTCGGCATGGAGGAACTGCCCCATCGGGTCGCCTTCCTCGCTTCGGATCGCCTCCGCCGAGGCCAACAGTCGGGCCAGGCCGCCCGGCTTCTCTTCGGCGACGGTCACTGCCGGCCGCAGCATCGTGGCCACGCGCTCCGGTCGGCCACGTCCCCAGTCTTCGGCGCGCCGCTCGAGGTCGGCTCGACGGACAGCGAACCGGAAGTCCGGGCACGGGTGAACCTCGGCCTCCTCGGTGAGCGGTACCGGGTTGTCCGGCCACGCCCCGTACACCATCGCCGTCGACAGCACCACGAGGTGGGTGACCTTGCTGTCCTCGAGTGCGGCAAGGAGGCGTTGGGCGACGGCGGGAATCGCGTGTCCGGGGTCGGAGCCGGTCTCCTGGGGTCGCAACCCGGAGGCCAGGTGGACCACCGTGTCGGCACCCTCGAAAAGCCGCCGGAGGTCGGTGACCGCCAGATCCGCCGTCACGAGCTCGACGCCGGGCGCAGGCCGGACGCTCGACCGCCGATCGACTCCGACCACCTCATGGCCGGCCTCGGCCAGACGCGCACAGACGCGTCGCCCGACAGCACCCGTCGAACCCGTCACCACAACCCTCATCGGCCCACCAACGCGCGAGCCGTCGTCCGGATCATGACCCTACGATGCCCCCGTGAGCGACCGTGATCCACCCGCCGACGAACCGGACGACCCGACCCCGTCCAACCCCTTCTCCAATATTCCGTTCATGGGCGACCTGTTCCGTGCCATGGGCGCTGCCGGCCAGGGCGGCGACCCCGGTCGACAGATCGCCATGTCGGTGGCCGCCGGCGGCCAGAGCGAGCCGAACGTCGACCCCATGGAACGGATCGAATGGGAACGCCTGGTCCGTGTCGCCGAGTTGCAGGTCGCCGACCGAACCGGCCTCGATGTCGCCAGAGGCCGTGCACTCACGATCGAACCCGTCACCCGGACGGCCTGGGCATCCCGCAGCGTCGATGCCCTGCGTCCCCTCCTGGAGCGTCTCGCCGAAGCCCTCGGCGAGGGTCCGGGCGCCGACGAACTGCCGGAGGGCCTCGAGGACGACCCGAATGCCGGCTGGATCCGGGGGTTGCTCGCCTCGATGGGGCCGCTCATGGCCGGCATCATGTCCGGCACGCTGGTCGGCCGGCTGGCGGCACGCAGCCTCGGCACCTACGACCTCCCGATCCCACGCTCCGACGACTCACTCCTCGTAATCGCCCCGAACGTGGCCGACTTCGGCAACGAGTGGGGCCTTCCAGCCGAAGACCTGCGGCTGTGGGTGTGCCTCCACGAAACGGTGCACCACGCCGTGCTGGGCGTCCCGCATGTGCGCGACACCATCACCGACCTCCTCACCCGCCACGCCGGTGCCTTCCGCAACGACTCGTCCGCCCTCCAGGAAATCCTGGATGACCTCGACCCGATGGCCGGTCCCGAGGCGCTCATCGAACTGCAGCAGGTGATGAACCCCGAACTGGTCCTGGGTGCCGTCCGGTCGCCCGAACAGGAGGCCCTGCTTCCACAACTCGAGGCGCTGGTGGCCGTGGTCATCGGATACGCCGACCATGTCATGGACGACATCGGCGGTCGTCTCGTCACCAACTACCCGATGCTCACCGAGGCACTGCGCCGGCGCCGTGTCCAGACCGACGAGGCCGACCGTTTCATCGAACGCATCCTCGGCCTGAACCTCACCCAGGAGCAGGTCGACCGGGGCACGGCATTCGTCGCCGGTGTCGTCGAACGCTCCGGAGACGACGGTCTGCGCAGGCTCTGGGCCGACGAGCGCCACCTCCCCACACCCAACGAGGTCGATGCACCCGGGCTGTGGCTGGCCCGCATCGACCTCCCCGGGTGATTCGGCGCCCTCCCCGAAACCGGCCCCCTGCCCGACCCACCGGCGGCTACGCGCCTCCGTCGCCCTCCTGGCTGCGGTGCCAGAACCTCAACTGGCCGTCCGGCCGGTCTGAATGCTCCGGGGTCTGGATCCGGAGGATCCTGTCGAAGACACCCAGGTGGAAGATGAAGGCCAGGCCCACGACGACGAGGACCGTGACGTAGCCCACGACGGGACGCAGTGGCAGGATCGTCGGGACGAACGCCCCGGCCGCCCAACTCAACTGGAACCGGCCCTCGAATCGGGCGAAGGAGCGACCGTGGTTGGCGTCCGGAGCGTCGCGCTGGACCAGGGAGTCGAACGCCAACTTGGCAGCCAATGCACATCCGGCGACGGCGGCGGCCATCGACACCGCCCCCAGCACCCCGTCGGCCCAGACCGCCAGAGCGGCGCCCACCATCACCATGAACATCGCACCGCTGATCATCTGCTCCTCGGTCGCATGGCGACGCAGGCGTGGCGCAATCAGTGCCCCCGCCAACGCTCCCATGCCGGCGCCTGTGAGGACGGCACCGAAGTGCCAGGCAGGTGCTCCCGGCGTACCGAAGACGTTCTGTCCGCGAGCCAGGCCGACGGCGGCACCCCCGGCCCGGCCCACGCCCTCGAGAGCGACCCCCTCCTCGCCACCGCGGAAGGCGAATGCCAGGAGGAACGTGACGAAGCCGACGGTCGCACGCAGAAAGGCAATGGCCACGGCGCCGTACAGGATCCCGTGCCGTCGCAGGTCGGCCCGCTCTCGGGCCGCCAGGGGCTTCTCGGCGACCGTGACCGCCTTGAGGCCGATCGCGAAGAGTGCCGTGATGGTGAACCCGACACATGCCACCAGCGGCGGCCACTGGTGGCCGACGAGCAGGGCCAGGCCACCGATGCCGGCGCCGATCATGCCGCACACGGCGCTCAGCAGGGCCAACTGGGCGTTGGCCTGGACGAGCTCACCGTCGGACCGCACCAGCTCGGGGACGACAGCGCTCTTGGCGACCGAGTAGCTCTTCTGGAGGATGAGGAAGCCGAAGGCCTCGGGGAACAGCAGCAGCCCGTCGATGTGGTTGGACATGAAGTACGCCAGCACGGCCCGGCCCAGCACCGTGAACACGATCATCAGGCGACGACCGCCCCGGATCCGATCGACGGCCGGGCCGATCAGGGGCGTCACGACGGCGAACGGGGCGATCGTGAGCACCAGGTAGAGGGCGACCCGCCAACGGGCGGCGCCCGGTTCGA
>CAJXIS010000025.1 GCA_913054115.1 uncultured Acidimicrobiaceae bacterium
GTCGGGGATGTAGTTGTCGAGCAGCGTCAGGTAGAACTGGACGTGCAGCGCCTCTTCGTAGAGCTGGCGAGACAGGTACATCCTCGCCTCGGGGGCGTTGATGTGCCGGTAGAGGTTGAGCACCAGGTTGTTGGCGACGATCGAGTCGCCCGTGGCGAAAAACGCCACCAGCCGGTTCACCAGGTGCTTCTCGGCAGGGCTCAGCTTCCGGTCGAGGTCCGGGAGGTCGTCGGAGAAGTCGATCTCGTCGACGGTCCAGGTGTTCTTGATGGCGTCCCGGTACATCTCGTAGAAGACGGGGTAGCGCATGGGGCGCAGCGTCAGGTCGAAGCCCGGGTCGAGGATGTTGCCCCGCTGGGTCTTGGCGGCGGCGGGGGGCTCCGGCTGCTCGTCGGGTGCGGCGAAGTTGGACTCGGCGAGGGCCATCAGTCGCACGCCTCACAGGACTCGGGGTTCTCCAGCGAGCACGCCATGGCCTCGGCGTCGGTGAACGCTTCGGCCTCCGCCGGCTTCTGCTCGGGGGGTGGCGTCACACCGTTGCCGATGCCGTTGGTGGTCGTCTTGTTGATGCGGGTGGCCGGCCGGGACCGCAGGTAGTAGGTGGTCTTGAGGCCCGATTTCCAGGCGTGGAGGTACATCGACGAGAGCTTCCCGATGGTGGGCGACTCCATGAACAGGTTCAGCGACTGGCTCTGGTCGATGAACGCCCCGCGCTCGGCGCCCATGTCGATCAGCGATCGCATCGGGACCTCCCAGGCGGTGCGGTAGACGGCCTGCAGGTCCTCGGGGATGTCGTCGATGCCCTGGATGGAGCCCTCGGCGGCCTTGATCCGGTTGGCCATCGCCTCGTCCCACATGCCCCGGCCCTGGAGCTCGCGGACCAGGTAGCGGTTGATCTGGAGGAACTCGCCCGAGAGCGTCTCGCGCTTGAAGATGTTGGAGACCTGGGGCTCGATGCACTCGTAGCAGCCGACGATCGAGGCGATCGTGGCGGTGGGGGCGATGGCGATGAGCAGCGAGTTGCGCAGGCCGTGCTCGGTGATGCGGTCGCGCAGCCCCTGCCAGCGCTCGGTGTCGGTGGGCTCGATGCCCCAGAGGTCGAACTGCAGGTCGCCCTGCGCCACCCGGGTGATCGAGTAGTTGTCGTGCGGGCCGGCCACCTCGGCCAGCTCGGTCGAGGCCCACAGGGCGTTGAAGTAGATCTCCTCGGAGATGCGGGCCGACAGGGAGCGTGCCTCGGGCGAGTCGAACGGCAGCCCCAGTTTGAAGAACACGTCCTGGAGGCCCATGAGGCCCATGCCCACCGGCCGCCACAGCGAGTTGGAGTGCTCGGCCTCGGGGGTCGGGTAGTAGTTGATGTCGATCACCCGGTCGAGGTACGGCACGGCGATGCGGACCACCTCGCCGAGGCGCTCGAAGTCGAAGGCGCCGTCGACGACCAGCGACCCGAGGTTGACCGAGCCCAGGTTGCAGACGGCGGTCTCGTCCTGGTCGGTGACCTCGATGATCTCGGTGCACAGGTTCGACAGGTGCACGACCCGGCCGGGCTCGCCGGTCTGGTTGCACTTGCTGTTGGAGGCGTCCTTGAAGGTCATCCAGCCGTTGCCGGTCTGGGCGAGGGAGCGCATCATGCGGCTGTAGAGGTCGCGGGCCGGGATCTGGCGCTCGTAGAGGCCCTCCTCCTCGGCCTTGACGTAGGCGGTCTGGAACTCGTCGCCGAAGAGGTCGGTGAGGTGCGGCACCTTCTTGGGGTCGAACAGCGACCAGACCCAGTCGTTCTCGACCCGCTCCATGAACAGGTCGGGGATCCAGTTGGCGAGGTTGAGGTTGTGGGTGCGGCGCTGGTGGTCGCCGGTGTTCTCGCGCAGGTCGAGGAAATCCTCGATGTCGGCGTGCCAGGACTCGAGGTAGATGCAGGCGGCGCCCTTGCGGCGACCGCCCTGGTTGACGGCGGCGACCGAGCTGTCGAGGGTCTTGAGCCACGGCACGATGCCGTTGGACAGGCCGTTGGTGCCCTTGATGAGCGAGCCCTTGGCCCGGACGCGGTGCCACGCCACGCCGATGCCGCCGGCGAACTTCGAGAGGCGGGCGATGTCGGTGTAGCGCTTGTAGATGCCCTCGAGGCTGTCCTCGGGCGAGTCGAGCAGGTAGCACGACGACATCTGCGAGTGGACGGTGCCCGAGTTGAACAGCGTGGGGCTGGACGGCAGGTACTGGAGCGACGAGATGAGCTCGTAGAACCGGATCGCCTCGTCGGGGCAGGTGGACAGGCCACAGGCCACCCGCAGGAAGAAGTACTGCGGGGTCTCGAGGACCTCGCGGGTCTCGGGGTGGCGCAGCAGGTAGCGGTCGTAGACGGTGCGCAGGCCGAAGAACTCGAACAGGTTGTCGCGGTCGTGGACGACCGTGTCGTCGAGCTTGCGGGCGTTGTCGGTGACGAACTCGACGGTGGCGTCGCCGATGATGCCGAGTTCGTGGCCGATCAGGACCGACTGCGAGAAGGAGTGGATGTTCTGGTTCCGCACCTCCTTGTCGATGACCGTGGCGAGGAGGCGGGCGGCCAGGCGGGAGTAGTTGGGTTCCTCGACCATGAGCGTCGATGCGGTGCGGATGGACAGCTCGTCGAGCTCCTCGGTGGTGGCGCCGTCGCAGAGGCCCGAGATCGTGCGGGTGGCGATCTTCATCGGGTCGACACCCGACAAGCCTTCGGCGCAGCGGTGGATGGCGCGCACGATCTTGTTGAGGTCGACCGGCTCGAGGTCGCCGTTGCGCTTGCGCACCATCATCTGTGATCCGCTGAGCGCGGGTGTTTCGTCGAGGCCCTCGGTGGAGAGCGCGCGGTCTTCGGTCAACGCCATGTGGGGTTCCCTTCCCTTCCCTGCCGGCACTCGTTGCCGACGGGGTCCCGTTGTGTGTCCCGGGCGACATGCCGCTTCGCAGGGGCGATCCTGCTGGGAGAGTGACGTGAAGCCCGGGTCATGTATTTCACGCATGTAATTACACCCGTGTCAAGAGATTCCTCGCGGGAGTGGTGGGTTTCTTCCGGCCACGCGCTCAGCGTGGGCGAAGAGGCCGAGAAAGTGGGGAATCGACGCGCGGAGCGCGCGAGCGGGATGACCGGGCAGGCGTCAGGCGCGCCGGATCGCAAGCACCAGGGACCTGCCCTCGACGGTCGCCTCGGCAGTGTGTGCGGCGTCGTCGGCGGTGCCGTAGGCGACCTCGACTGCCAGCACCTGGCCGGCCACGTGCGCCTCGTGGGCACGCACCGCGTCGAGCAGGGCGGCATCCCCGTCGAGCCACAACAGGATCCGGTCGGTGACCACGAGGTCGGCGTCGCGGCGGGCCTGCTGCACGTGGCGGACCACGTCTCGGGCCAGGCCCTCGGACTCGAGCTCGGGGGTCACCCCGGTGTCGAGCACGACCACGCCGTCGCCACTGCCGAGCGCCGCCGTGGTGACGCCATCGGGTGACTCGAGTGCCAGGACGAACTCGTCGGGTTGCAGGGTCTCGCCGGCCACGTCGACGGTGCCGTCGTCGTTGTGGGAGAACTCGCCGGCCCTGGCCGCTGCGAACACGGCCTGCACGCCACCGCCGAGGCGCGGGCCCAGCACCCGGCCGTCGGGCTGGAGCCGGAAGGTGGCGTGGGCCTCGAGGTCGTCGGTCAGCTCGACGGCCTTCACGTTGACCTCGTCGACCAGCAGGTGGACGAGGTCGGCCAGCGACTCGGCGTCGGCCCCGGCGACGGTGAGCGAAGCCAGCGGCAGCCGCACCCGCAGACCGTGGTCCTCGCGCAGGCGCAGCGCCGTCGATGCCACGTCGCGCAGCCGGTCCATGCGGGCCACGAGGTCGGGGTCGGCGGGCAGGTCGGTGGGGTCGGGCCAGTCGGCCAGGTGGACGCTGTCGCCGCCGGTGAGGCCTCCGTGGACCTCCTCCATCACCATCGGCAGGAACGGGGCGGCCGTGCGGGCGAAGGTGACGAGCACCGTGTAGAGGGTGTCGTGGGCGTCGCGTTTGTCGGCCTCGTTGGCGGCCGTGGCCCTGGCCCAGAAGCGGTCCCTGCTGCGGCGGATGTACCAGTTGTTGAGGGCGTCGATGAACCCCTGCAGCTCGGCGGTGGCGCCGGGCAGGTCGTAGGCGTCCATGCGTTCGGTGACCGCCTCGACCATCGCCCGGGTCTTGGCCAGCAGGTAGCGGTCGAGCAGGCCGCCGGCGTCGGTGCGGAACTCGGCCCGGTGCCCGTCGACGTTGGCGTAGAGCGTGAAGAACGAATAGGCGTTCCAGATCGG
This sequence comes from uncultured Acidimicrobiaceae bacterium, assembly GCA_913054115.1. GTDB lineage: Bacteria > Actinomycetota > Acidimicrobiia > Acidimicrobiales > MedAcidi-G1 > S20-B6. Next base: position 4,287 of record CAJXIS010000025.1, read on the forward strand.
CAGCAGCACCCGGCGGACCACGTCGTCGATGCCGTGGTCGCTGATGCGCAGGTCGCCGCCCCGCACGATGTTGGCCGACATGAGGTACCAGCGCAGGGCGTCGGCCCCCTGCCGGTCGAAGATCTCGGTGGGCTCGGTGTAGTTGCGGAGCTTCTTGGAGAGCTTGGTGCCGTCCTCGGCCAGCAGGATCCCGTGGCAGATCACGTTCTGGAAGGCCGGCCGGTCGAACAGCGCCGTGGCCAGGACGTGCATCGTGTAGAACCAGCCGCGCGTCTGGTTGATGTACTCGACGATGAAGTCGGCCGGGAAGTGGTCCTCGAACCACTGCTCGTTGTCGAACGGGTAGTGGAACTGGGCGAACGGCATCGAGCCCGACTCGAACCAGCAGTCGAGCACCTCGGGCACCCGCCGCATCGTCGAGCGGCCGGTCGGGTCGTCCGGGTTGGGGCGGGTCAGGTCGTCGATGAACGGCCGGTGCAGGTCGTCGGGGCGCACCCCGAAGTCGGCCTCGATCTCGTCGAGGCTGCCGTAGACGTCGATCCGCGGGTACTCGGGGTCGTCGCTGCGCCACACCGGGATCGGCGAGCCCCAGAAGCGGTTGCGGCTGATCGACCAGTCGCGGGCACCGTCCAGCCACATGCCGAAGCGGCCGTCGCGGACGTGGCCGGGCACCCAGTTGATGTCGGCGTTGTTGGCGATCATCCGGTCGCGGATGTCGGTGACCTTCACGAACCAGGACGAGATGGCCTTGTAGATGATCGGCGTGTCGGTGCGCCAGCAGTGCGGGTAGTTGTGCTCGTAGGTGTCGTGGCGAACGATCCGTCCGGCCTCCTTGAGGTGCCGGATGATGCCGGCGTTGGCCTCGAACACGTTGACGCCGGCCCAGTCGGCGACCTCGTCGGTGAAACAGCCCCGGTCGTCGACGGGGACCACCCGGCCGATCGGGATGCCGTTGGCCTCGCAGGTGATCTGGTCGTCCTCGCCGAAGCCGGGGGCCATGTGGACGGCGCCGGTGCCCTCGGCAGCGTCGACGAAGGCGGCACCCAGCACCCGGAAGGCGTCGGTGCGGTCGGCGAAGTACGGGAACAGCGGCGTGTAGGCACGGCCCACGAGGTCGGCGCCGGTGAGCGTGCCGACGGGCTCGGTGCCCTCGAGCTGGACGGCGTACCGCTCGACGGCTTCGGCGCCCAGCACGTGGACGGCGCCGTCGGCGTCGCGGTGCATCGAGTAGGTGACGTCGGGGCCGACCGCCAGTGCCAGGTTCGACGGCAGGGTCCACGGGGTGGTCGTCCAGGCCAGCAGCCGCAGCGGGCCGGGGTCGCCGTCGGCAGGCTCGAGGTCGAACGCCACGGTGATGGCCGGGTCCTGACGGGGCCGGGTGGCGTCGTCGAGGCGGATCTCGAAGTTGGACAGCGGCGTCTCGGCGCCCCACGAGTAGGGCATGACCCGGAACGCCTCGTAGACGAGGCCCTTGTCCCAGAGCTGCTTGAACGCCCACATGACCGACTCCATGTAGTCGCGGTCCATGGTCTTGTAGTCGTGTTCGAAGTCGACCCAGCGGGCCTGGCGGGTGACGGTCTTTTCCCATTCGCCCGTGTAGCGCATGACCGACGAGCGGCAGTGGGCGTTGAAGGCCTCGATCCCGTACTCGATGATGCTGGCCCGTCCTGCGACCGGCAGCTGGCTCTCGGCCTCCATCTCGGCCGGCAGGCCGTGGCAGTCCCAGCCGAAGCGGCGGGTGACCCTGTGGCCGCGCATGGTCTTGTAGCGGGGGACGACGTCTTTGACGTAGCCGGTCAGGAGGTGCCCGTGGTGGGGCAGGCCGTTGGCGAACGGTGGCCCGTCGTTGAACGTGAACTCGAGGTCGTCGGGTCGGGCGTCGACCGATGCCTCGAAGGTGCCCTCGGACGCCCAGCGCTCGAGGGCCCGCTCCTCGATGGCGGGGAAGTCGGCTTTGCCGACGTCGGGGTACGGCTGCTCATGGTCCATGACCGGAAGCAGGCTAACGGCGCCCCCGGCCCGGGCCGTGGGAGGGTCGGGGCTGGTTCAGCCGCGGCCTGCGCGTGCCGACTCGTAGATCAGGTCCCAGGTCTCACGGTAGGTGGGTGGCGGCAGGCCCAGTTCACCCAACTGCTTCGCCTCGAGGTAGAGGACCTCGAGAGCCACCTCCTCGGGTGTATCGGTGAGGTGGACCGCCGACTTCGCGGAACTTTCCTCGACGACGTAGACGCCGTCCCCGATCGGCGTGATCGGGGTGAGGGCTGGAGCCCCACCGGGGGTGGGAACGAAGTCGCCGAGCGTCAGGAATGCGATCACGGTGTCGCCGACCTCCAGCGTGAGGCCTGAAGCCATGCTCAGCGAGAGGTCGACAGTCTCGTCCGGAAACACTTCGATCGATTCGTCGTCGGGATCGGGGATCGTGAGTCCGATTCGGTGGGCGTCCTCAGGGGAGACGCTGAACGGGTAGACGCCGCCGGTGACCGCGAACGAGAGCACTGTTCCCGCGATGACCGGGTTGCCGACTCCGCGACGCTGACCGATGATCTGGACATTGTCGAGATCGACGATCGTGCGGGTGATCAGGCCGCTGAGGTCGTGCATGGACGTGATCGTGGCGATGTCGAGGTCCCCGGAGGGCGTCGGGACCACGGTGCGTAGGCCTTCGACGACGCCCTGGACGGCAAACAGGCTTGTCTCGGCGAACAGTTCGGGATTGACGGCGACGGGAGTGAAGTAGCCGCCCATGCCGAGTGAGGGCGAAAGGCGGTCCACGGCGATGCCCGCTCCGTCGAGGATGGTTGCGGAGTATTGCGGCGCACCTTCGGTCGGCGCGATCGTGGTGGTGATGTCGGCCTCACCCGATTGTTCAATCGGATCGACGTTTGTCGGACTTTGTGTCTGCTCGATTGTCGTGGTCGTAACGGCTGTGTCTGCCGAAAGTTGGCCAGTTGCGGTTGTCTCGATCGACGGCGGCTGAAGAGCGACGGTGGATTTCTCGGCAACGTTCTCGGTGGCGTCAACTGGCGTCGTCGGGATCGTGTCATCGTCCATCGTTGTGGTTTCCACGACCTGGGTATCCGGTTGGCCCTGGGAAACCGGAGCGCCCTCTGCGTCCAGGGAGCGGGTGGGCGAGCACGCAGCGAGGAAGAAGGCGACTGACACCGCCAGGAGTGCGACGTTTGCCGAGGTGGTAGTTCGAATTGCCCAGCGAGGCTGGGGTCGGGCTGCGCATGACGTTGTGAGGAGTGGCTTCAGCATGGGTAGTTGTGCGCGTGTTCGTAGATGTGGCACCTCGCCTCGACATCGACGGCGTGGAGGTCGCGTTGTTCGAGATGGCCGTTGAAGTGACAACCTCCGATCCCTTGAGTCATCGTCGCCCAGTCCTGGTCGATGTTCGACGCGGTCGCTGTGCCGCAGTCGTGTTGGGCGCCGAGCAACGAGTGGCCGATGCCCATGGTGTGACCCCATTCATGGACAGCGACCGATGGGAAATCCAGCCCGGTGAAGCTTCCATGTCCGACAAACGGGTTCATATTCCAGGTGTACGTGCTGTCGAATCTGAGTTCAAACATCAGGATGTGCTGATTGGTGTCGCTGTAGGTGAGACCGTTCATGCAGGCAACCGCCCAGCCGCATGAATAGGAAAGCGAGGTGTCTTCCCAGTAGACGTGATTTGGCGACGCCGAGTTCTCCGGTGCATTCAACTGGTGGCCGGTTGTCCAGACCGCCCTGGCGCCTCTCACGATCGTCTGAACATTTGCTGGGACGGTGCCGCTGAAGTGCCAGTCGCGTTGGGCGTTCGGCCAGTGGGACCAGCAGAGACCATCCGGAGGCGGATCGTTGGGTCCGTAGTAGCAGTTCCAGTCGTCGTTGGCCGGCGGAGCGTGGGCGCCGGACACCTCGAACGAGATCAACGAAGCGGCGAGCACGAAGAGGGCCACGATGGACATTCGGACCCTGCGAGAGGCCCGAGACCTTGAAGTGTCCACCTGAACTTCCTTCCATCATCCGCTGCGCGAAAATCTAGTTGCAACGGTTGGAAGGGTGAATCAAAGTGCAGTCATCGCTGCCAATGGTTCAGACCAGGAGTCGCGTCTTGCCGAAGATGTTTCCGTAGAGGATGCGGCCGTCGTCGTCGATGTGGACACCGCCGCCGAGGGTGTTGAACTGCGAACCGCCGACCGTCCACGAACCGACCGACTCGCCGGTGGTCCAGTCGAGGGCCTCGATGGTCCACTTCCCGCCCCGGGTGCCGCACGTGTAGACGAGGTCGGCGCCCTGGCTCACGCCCGGCACCGAGTTGGGCGAGCTCACCTCGGTGTTCACCCAGGCCTGGCGCAGCTCGCGGGCCTTCGGGTCCCACTCGTACTTGTGGAGGCCGAAGGGGGTGTAGGCGGCGTGGTGGCCGAGGAAGAAGCAGAGCAGCCGTGCGCCCCGCTGCGGCAGCCACCCGGGCAGCGAGGACGGCTCGTTGTTGACCGTCATGGCGCCGTATCCCGACACGGTGATCGACTGCTCGGTCTGGATGGCCGGCAGGTCGGGGTCGCCCATGTTGGCGGGGCCGATGCCGGCGATCCGACGGGACGGGGCGTCCGGGAGCTGTTCCCAGTCGTCGGGGATGGCGTCGCGCCACAACAGCGTGATGTTGACGACCGGGTCGCCGTCGCCGATCACGACGAAGCGGTCCTCGTCGGGTCCGAAGCCCATCAGGGACGGGGTGGTGCCCGAACCGGTGCCGTTGCCGTTGCGGTACTCGGCGCTCCATGCACCGTCGGCCGGGTCGAGCGAGAGCCGCTCGCCGGTCCAGACCACCTTGTGCGTGTGGTCGACGGAGCTGACGTAGATGCCGCCGTCCTCGTCCACGCAGGTGCTGGTGCGGACCCAGCCGTAGCCGGTGTTGCCGCGCTGCTCCTCCATGCGGGCGCAGTGGGCGGCGGCGTCCTCGGCGGCCCGGGGCAGCCGGATCGCCTCATAGGACGAGAAGTCGCGTTCGAGGCACACCACCCAGCCGTGGTCGGTGGTCAGCACGAGGCGGCCGTCGAAGGTGAGGTTGGCGCCGACGAAGAAGCCGTCGATGTGGTCGGGCTTGTCCCAGCGGGCCTTCTCGACGATGGCCGAGTGCCGGTCGCCGGGGGTGGCGTCGGCGTAGGCGACGGCGTGCGTTTTGCGGCCGAGGTACAGGGTGTGTTCGTGGTCGAGCAGGGCGTAGATGCCGTCGAGGCCGGTGAGGTAGCGCATCGCCAGGTCGGCGGCGTGCATGACGGCCTCGTCGCCGTCCAGATCGTCGAGGCCGGCCAGGTCGGCCTCGAGGGTGGCACGGGGGGTCGGCTCCTCGCCGGGGATGGCGTAGGTGGCGAGCACCTCGAGGGTGTCGTAGTCGAGCCTGGCGAGCTGCTGGCGGCCGTTGCTCCAGATCACCCGCCGCCCGTCGGGGTACGGGCCCGAGATGAGGCTTCCGAAGTGGCCAGGGCCCAGCCAGGCGTGCTGGCGCTGGTCGTCGCCGAGGACGAGGTGGCCGTCGGGCCGGGGGCCGGTGAGGGCGGTGTTGTCCTGCTGGTCGCAGCGCCCGTGGGCGATCGGGTTCTCGGAGTCGGCGAGGAACGGGTTGCGGGGTCCGGTGCGCATGGAACTCACGGGCGGCCGGTGCTCAGGCGGCGGGAGCGGTGCCGGCGATGCCGACCCGGTGGACCATGCGGCGGCCCTCGAAGTCGAACAGGGCGTAGTGCTGCGTGACCCGGTTGTCCCAGATCACGACGTCGCCGGTGGCCCAGCGGTGGCGGTAGGTGAACTCGGGCCGCTTCACGTGCTCGATGAGGAACGGCAGGATGGCGTCCGACTCGTAGGGCGGCAGGTTCACGATGCGCCGGGTGAAGATCTCGTTCACGAACAGCGCCTTACGGCCGGTCTCGGGGTGGGTGACGACGACGGGGTGCTCGGCGCCGTGGCCGGGGACGATCTCGTGGTACGCCCGGCGGTTCTCGAGCAGCCGCTTCATCCCGTTGGAGAGCTCGTCCCATGCGTCGCAGCAGTTGGTCCACATCGTGTCGCCGCCGACCTCGGGGTTGATCCGCATGCACAGCACGGCCGCCTTGGGGATCACGGGGCGGAAGGTCACGTCGGTGTGCCAGCGGTCGGCCTTGTAGCCGCCGTCGCTGTCGAACACGACGATGTCGGGGAAGTCGGGGTGGATGCCGGTGTTGGCCTCGCCGGGCAGCGGCTCGCCGAACACACGGGCCAGGTCCAGGTGCTGCTCGGGCGTGGGGTCGAGGCCCCGGAGCACGACGACCATGTGGTCGAGCAGGGCCTGGCGCAGTTCGGCTCTGGCCGCCTCGTCGGTGAGGAGCCGGTCGAGGTCGGGGTCGGCGACGGCGGCGCCGATGCGCCCGGAGAGGGGGACGAGGTCGAGTGCGGGTGTGGTCTGGGCAACCGTGGTGTCGGAGGTCATGGTTCCGGGTCCCTTCAGGTCGTGGTGGTCACAGATGGCCGGTAGGTCCAGTCGGCGCTGGGGCTGCTGCCGGCGAGGCGCTCGAAGCCGCGCATGAGCGCACGGACGGCGTCGAGGGCGGCGTCGTCGTCGAGGTCGGCGAACACCAGGCGGTAGCGGTCGAGCAGGTCGGCGAAGACGGTGTCGTGGAACGAGGCGCCGTCGCCGGTGAGTGCGACGAGGCGGCCCCGACCGTCGTGGGGATCGGGGAGGCGGTCGATCCAGCCGGCCTCCTCGAGGCGGCGCAGCGTGGCGGTCAGGCCGCCCGAGGTCTGGACGATGAAGCCGCCGATGGCGCTGGGGCTGAGGTGCCCGTCGCGGTGGTGGTGCAACAGCATCAGCACCTGCAACTCGGCGGGGGTGGTGTCGTGGGCACGGCAGTGGTCGGCGAGGAACTGCTCGTTGAGGCGCCCGAGGCGGGTCAGCAGCAGGGCGAGGGTCGTTGCGTCCATGCTGGGCAGCCTACTTGCCAACTACCTTTCTGGCAAGGAAAAGTTCGTGGATCCGTTGTCTTCAGGCCGAGGTCGCCGCAGCCCGCTCCCGCAACTCGACCTTGAGGACCTTGCCGCTGGCGTTGGCCGGCAGGGCGTCGACCACCTCGAAGCGGCGCGGCGCCTTGTAGTTGGCCATCTCGGCACGGGCCCACGCCACCAGGCCGGCCGGGTCGGGCGACGTGCCCGTCGTCGGCACCACGAACGCCATGCCCACCTCGCCGAGGCGCTCGTCGGGCACGCCGACCACCGCCACCTGGGCGATGTCGGGGTGGGCCAGCAGCAGGCTCTCGACCTCGGCCGGGTACACGTTGAAGCCGCCGTTGATGAACATGTCCTTGAGGCGGTCGGTGATGTCGAGGTAGCCGTCGGCGTCCATCACGCCGATGTCGCCGGTGTGCAACCAGCCGTCGGCGTCGATGGCCTCGGCCGTCTGGTCGGGATCGTCGAGGTAGCCGGACATCAGGTTGTAGCCGCGCACCACCACCTCGCCGGGCTCACCGCGCGGCATCTCGTCGCCGTCGGCGTCGATGACCAGTACCTCCACGTCGTCGATGGCCCGGCCCGAGCTTCCGGAGATGACCTCGGGCGGGTCGTCGTGGCGGCACATTGTGGCGAGGCCCGAGGCCTCGGTGAGGCCGTAGCCGGTGATGACCGTCTCGAAGCCGAGCGTGTCGCGCATGGCGTTGACGAGCGACACCGGAACCGGCGCAGCCCCGGTCACCGCCAGGCGCAGCGACGACAGGTCGAGGCCGGCCAGGTCGGGGTGGTTGAGGATCGTCTGGTAGATCGCCGGCGGGCCGGGCAGCATCGAGATGCGCTCCTCGGCGACCCTGGCCATTACCGCCGGCACGTCGAACACCGGATGGGGGACCAACGTGGCCCCGGTCAGGAGGCAGGCCACGATCCCGGCGTTGAGCCCGAAGGCGTGGAAGAAGGGGTTGACCACGAGGTAGCGGTCGTCCTCGCGCAGGCCGATCACCTCGCTCCACGACAGGTACCCCCGGCAGATCGCCCCGTGGCGCAGGATGGCGCCCTTCGGCGCCCCGGTGGTGCCCGACGTGAACATGACATGGCACGGGTCG
>CAJXIS010000026.1 GCA_913054115.1 uncultured Acidimicrobiaceae bacterium
GGTCCTGCCGCTCGCGTCGGGAGCGCAGCAGGTCGATGCGCTGATCGCGGAAGGTGCGGACCAGGTCGGCGACGAAGGCCGTCGCCTCGGGGGTGAACACCTCCGCCAGGCGGGGATGATCGGTGATGTCGACGCCGCTGATGTCCACGCCGCTGATGTCCACGCCGCTGATGTCCACGCCGCTGATGTCCACGCCGCTGCTCTCTAGATCGCCCAAGTCGCTCTCCTGTCTGAGGACAAGTATTGACGGAGTTCGGACCCTGATTGGGGACTGAAGGCATGAAACTTCCGCTTAGATGCCATCAGACGCGAAGAACGTGAAGTCTTCGGGTACGTTGCTGGAGACATGCTGGATGCATGCCGGAGGCATGTCGGCCTCGAGAGGGATCAGGACATTCCATGGACGTTGCACGGGACGGTTCGCAGTACGACCCCGTCGTGTTGGGGCACCGGGTCCGCCACCATCGTCGGCGGTCCGGCCTCACGCTGTCGGAGCTCGGCACCCGTGTCGGGCGGCCGCCCTCGTACCTGAGCCAACTCGAGAACGGCCGCCTCGAGCCCAAGCTGGGGGCGCTCGCCGATCTCGCCACCGCACTCGGCACGACCACCGGCGACCTCCTCGATCCGACGCCACCGGATCGACGTGCAGAACTCGAGATCCGCCTCGCCCGGCTCCAGTCGGGCCCATGGCGCGAGACCCTCGGCCTGCCGGCGGTTCGGGTCGGAGCCCGGGTCGACGACGACCTGCTCGAGACCCTGGTCGGCCTCTACGATGCGCTGCCCGAGACCGAGGTCAGCAGGGTCGGACTCGCCCGCCAGCGGGCCGATGCACAGGCCCGCACGGCGAACCTGGCGCTCCGAACCGAGATGAGGGCGCGCGACAACTACTTCGCCGAGATCGAGGCGGTTGCCGTCGAGACCCTCGCCGCAACGGGCTACACGGGCGAGGGGCCACCCTCCGAGAAGCACCTCACCGACCTCGTCGCCCACCACGGCTTCCGCGTCGAGCGGGTCCGTGGCATGCCGATCACCGCACGTTCGGTCACCGACACGGTGCGGCGCATCATCTACATCCCGCAGCGCGACGACCTCAACGTGCGGGCCGCCAGGTCGGTGATCCTCCAGACGCTCGGGCACTTCGCCCTCGAACACGCCGAGACCACCGACTTCGAGGACTATCTCCGCCAGCGGGTCGAGTCGAACTACTTCGCCGCTGCCGTGCTGATCCCGGAGCAGGCGGCCGTGGGGTTCCTCGGAGCGGCCAGGGCGGTTGGCGACCTTTCGATCGAGGACCTCAAGGAGCGTTACTACGTCTCGTACGAGATGGCCGCCCACCGCTTCACCAACCTGGCGACCAGGCACCTGGACCTGTCGGTGCACTTCCTGCGCACCGACACCGCAGGCACCATCACCAAGGCCTACGAGAACGACGGCCTGGCGTTCCCCAGCGACGAGGGCGGGAGCCTCGAGGGGGTTCGGGTCAGCCGGCTCTGGGGGGCCCGCCAGGCATGGGCGTCGTCCGAGGTCGTCCACGAGCAGTTCACGATCACCGACCAGGGCGACTTCTGGTGCGCCACCTACGTCGAGAACGTCGCCGAGGGCACCCCGTTCGCCATCACGATCGGTTGCCGGGCCGAGGATGCCGGATCGTTCCGGGGCGGGGACACGGTGCGTCGGTCGAGCGCCCGGACCGAGGACCTGGCCGCCGACCCCGAGATGATCGAACGTTGGGAGGGGGTCGCCTGGCCGTCCGCTTCGGAGCGGAGCTTCGTGCTGACGGCGCTGCCACCCGCCGGGCGGGAGTTCTCACCGTTTCCGGGCATCGACCTGGTCGACGTCTACCGGTTCCTGGAGCGGCAGTAGACGGGGCTCGCTGGCTCTCGGGCTCGCTGGCTTTCAGGCGTTCTGGCTTTCTGGCTTTCTGGCTCTTGGGCTCTTGGGCTCTTGGGCTCTTTGCCTCTCGGGCTTTCAGGCTTTCGGGAAGCCCTCACCGCGGGCGGCCCTCGCCAGCACTTGCTCGACGTAGCCGCTGATGTCGAGGCGCCGGCCCTCCCTGACCATGCCGGTGTGCGTCACGAAGCGTGTGCCGTCCCAGCGGTGAAGCTGGAAGCCGGGAGGCTCGTCGACGGCGCCTCCGCGCCCCGGGTGCAGGTCGAGGTCGAGTTGGAAGCCGGTCGACGGGCACACGGAGACCAGCGCCGATCCGATCACCGCCTGGATCGGGCGGTGCAGGTGCCCGGCCACGACCAGCGTCACCTGAGGGTGGGCGACGATGACGTCCTCGAACCGGTTGGCACCGGTGAGGCCGGCGACGTCCATGTAGTCGAGGCCGACGGCAAATGGCGGAAAGTGGGTGAAGACGAGCGTGGGCCGGTCGGGGACCGCCGCCAGCGTCGTGTCCAGCCAGTCGGCCCGTTCGTCGTCGAAGCAGCCGTCGTGGTGCTCTGGCTTCGAGGTGTCGATGCCGACGAGGCGCACGGGGTGGTCGTCGACGACGTAGCTGCAGTGTCGCTCCGGGAGGGCGGCCGGGCCGCCGGGCAACAGGTCGGCGAAGGCCTCCCGGAAGTCGGGGCCGTGGTCGTGGTTGCCAGGGAACGGCAGCAGGGGAGCGGTGAGCGGCTCGACGATCTCACGGAAGCGGGCGTACTGCTCGGGCGTGCCGTCGTCGGTCAGGTCGCCGGTGGCGAGTACCACATCGGGTGCCGGGTCGAGGCCGTTGAGGTGCTCGATGACCGAGGCCAGCGTCGCCGACGTGTCGACCAGCGACGAGAAGGCACCGTCGTCACAACGGACATGGCAGTCGGTGATCTGGGCGACGAGCACGGCCCCAGCGTAGGTCGCAACCCAGACGCAACCCAGACGCAGCCCCGACGCAGCCCCGCGTGCCGGGGGTGGAGTGCCGGGGAACTCCTCGCTCTGTGTGCCGCTGGTGGCGACCTGCAGTTCAGGGCGTGGCGCCATAGACGACGACGGTGCGATCGGATTGTTGAACCGCCTGGCAGGTGAGGACCCACCCGTCGGCGACCTCGTCATCGTCAAGGGCGTCATTGACCTTCATGACCGCCGAGCCCTCGCAGATCCTGGCGATGCACGTCGCGCAGTTGCCGGCCTGGCAGGAGAACGGTGGGCTCAAGCCCGAGCGACGGGCTGTTTCGAGGATCGTTTCCCCCGGCCGGTGTGTGAGCTCGTGTGTGCCTCCGTCCAGGGTCAGTATCAGGCTTCCGAGCGTGGCCTCCGGCGTCGGCTCATCGATGGTTTCGCCTTCGATCTGGGTGAACCGTTCCGTATGGATGCGTGAGTTGTCGATTCCGGTACCGGCGATCGTCGATTCGACGAGGTCCATGAATGCCGTCGGTCCGCAGATGTAGACATCCACGTCCAGGTCACCGCTGACCACGTCGAGGACCTGCTGTGGCGACACCAGGCCCTTCTCGTCGTCATGGTGGAGGCTGAGGGTCAGGCGTCCCCGGCTGTCATCGGCGAGGCGGGTCAGCTCATCGCGAAAGATCGCCGACCCGGCATCGCGGTTCGCCAGGAACAGGTGTATCGGTCGCCCGGTCGTCGCAAGTGCGGTACGCAGAATCGAGAACACGGGCGTTATGCCGCTTCCACCGGCAAAGGCCAGAATCGGTCGGTCAACGTCACCGAGTACGAAGTTGCCAGAGGGTGTGGTCGCCTCGAGGGTGTCTCCGGGCTTGACGTTGTCGATCAGCCAGTTCGAGGCGCGCCCCCCTGCGACCCTCTTGACCGTGATGCGCGGTTCGTCATCCAGTGTGGGCGAGCTCGACATCGAATAACACCGCAAGAGGGCGGTGTCGTCGATCTCGAGACGAAAGGTGCAGTACTGGCCGGCCGAATAGGTGAAGTCGGCAGAGGAGTCCGGAAGGGGTGAGAGGACGAAGGACGAGGCATCTGCGGTTTCTCGAACGACCTCGAGAACGGTGAGTTGATGAAAGCTGCGGTCAACCATCTCGGTCAGGCGGTGAGGTCGACTCCCATGAGGCGGGCAAGGTTGCCGCCCATGAGCTTGTGCTGTGTCGCCGGGGACGCTCCGGCGATCTGGTCGATGTAGGAAAGGGGTTCGGCCAGCCCCTCGGGGTGTGGGTAGTCGGACCCGAACAACACGTTGTCCTCGCCGATGAGGTCGCAGAGCGCGATCGCATCCTCCTCCCAGAACGGGGCGACGTGAATCGCCCGGAAGAATGTCTCGGCGGGATCCTCGAGGAATCCATGCGGCATCTTCTTGTAGGTGGCACACAGGTCTTCGAGGAGCGGACCCACCCAGGAACTCCCGTTCTCGATCATGATCAGGCGCAGTCCCGGGTTGCGGCTGAGGGCTCCGTGGCAGATCATCGCAGCCACCGTGTCCGTCACGGGCCGTTTCGCGAATCCGACCGAGACCCATTCGAAGGCCGACGGTTCGAACGGGGTGTACTCCTGATGCGGCTCCCAGTCGTTGACGTAGGCCGCGTAGCCGCTGTCCGACGAGTGCATTGCCACGGTGATGCCGAGTTCCGTGACCCGCTTCCAGAACGGGTCGAACTCGGCGAGACCGGGCGAGCGCGTTCCGGCCGGGCCCGGTACGGGTGCCGGTCGCACAAGCACGACCTTGGCTCCCCGTTCAGCGACCCATTCGAGCTCTGTGACGGCGCGTTCGACGATCGGCAGGGTGATCACCGGCGTGGAGAAGATGCGGCCCGCATAGTCGAAGGACCATGTCTCGTACATCCACTCGTTGAGCGCGTGGATCGCCACGTGCATGAGCTCGACGTCGGGCTTGATGCGCTCTTCGAGAAGGCTGGCGAGGGTGGGAAACATGAGGGCCGCCTGAATGCCCTGTTCGTCCATGAGCGTGAGCCGATCGGCCGGGTTGCGAAAGGCCGGGGGGCACTCCATGGGTTCACCGATCAGCTCGCGAAAGCTCTTGCCGTCGGGGTTGCCCTTGCGGTAGTACTCCTCCTGGGCGCCAGGTCGGGCGATGATGTCGAACGTCGGATTGGGGATGTAGTTGGAGATCCGCCCCTTGATGGCGATCTTGGTGCGGCCGTCGATTTCGACGTACTGGATCGCGTTGCGGTACTGCTTCGGCAGGTGTTTCGTGAGGGCGTCCCGGGTCTCATAGAGATGGTTGTCGGCGTCGAACACCGGGAAGTCGAGCATGCGTGACACCATGTGGACCCCTTTCAACGGTGACCCTGCGCGCAGCCGCTGTGTCTGCAGGGAGGTGAGAATGGCGTTATCATCAGAAGAGAACCCTAACACCGGAACGGGTGATCGGCCTCTCGGCTGGCTGCAGGCACCCGGATCCTGATGGAGAGCGTCCGTGGACACCCGACTATCGAGCGAACAGCAGGCACTCGTCGACGTTGCCAGGAGGCTGACCGAACGCCTCGGCCCTGACGGCGTCGTGTCCCTCGACGACGACGATCGCGTCGCCCGACTCGATCAGGCGACAACGGAGGCCGGCTGGCGACGACTCCGTGACGACGACGGAGACGGCAGGCCGCTGGCGAGCGGCGTCGAGGCGGGCATCGTCGCCTCGGCACTCGGGCAGGCTCTCGGTGACACGGCCCTGTTTGGTCCCCTCCTAGCAGCCGACCTGCTCCGACGGGTGGGGATCGATGCACCCGGAGCGTTCACGGTGGCCCTCGTTCCCGAACTGTCGTCGCTGGCGGTGGCCGATGCCGGACGACTTCCCGCTGCGGTCGCCGTTGACGCACTGGGCGCGACATCGGCCCTCGCCCTGCTGCCGGACGATGGAGGCTTCGCGTTGGCGGCGGTACCAATCGCCGGAACCGAGCGGAGTTTCGACCTGACCCGATGGGTCTCGAGCATTCCGGCAGGAACCGAGCTCGAGGAGATCGCCGGCTCGCGGACCCTGACCGGCGACGACATCCTCGAGGTCGAGGCATTCGCCCTGTCGCTTGCCTCGGCGGACCTGGTCGGGATCATGCGCGGAGCACTCGAGCTGACGGTCGACTACGCGAAGTCCCGGCAACAGTTCGAGACGCCGATCGGTGCCTTTCAGGCCGTACAGCACCTGCTTGCCGAGGCCAAGACCCTGCTGGAGGGATCGATCAGCGTGTCCCAGCATGCGAGCTGGGCAGTCGACGCCCTCGACGCCGGCGAGGCCAGGGAAGCAGCGGCCGTCGCCAAGGCCTACTGCGCCCGGGCAGCGATCGAGGTCTGCGAGGTGGCAGTCCAGGTCCACGGCGGTTACGGCAATACCTGGGAGTGCATGGCACACGTGTACCTCCGCCGTGCGCTGCTCTCGGTCAGCTTGTTCGGCGACGATGGCGTCCAGCTTGCATTCCTCGCAGCACGTCGAATGGGAGTCTGAGATGGACTACGGAGATTCCCCGGAGGAGGGGGCGTTCCGGGACCGCCTGCGGCGCTGGCTCACGGAAGACCGCTCGTGGTCGTCGGCATCATCGACCGACGACGAGTACTGGACCCGGCAGGCGAGCTGGCACACCGCGCTGTTCGAGGCCGGCTTCTTCGCACTGGCCTGGCCGAAGAAGTGGGGTGGACAGGAACTCCACCACACCTTCGAGGTCATCGTCGACGAGGAGTTGGCTCGCGCCGGGGCTCCCCCGAAGCCGAGCCTCGGTTATCTCATCCAGGGAATCTCCCGTTTCGGAAGCGAGGAGTTGTGCGATCGATTCATCCCCGGACTGATCAGCGGCCGAGATCGCTGGCGTCAAGGCTTTTCGGAGCCTGATGCCGGATCCGATCTGGCCTCGTTGCAGACCACCGCCGTGCTCGATGGCGACGAGTACGTGATCGAGGGCCACAAGATCTGGACGAGCTACTCGGATGTTGCGGAATGGTGCCTGTTGCTGGCCCGGACGGACCCGGATGTTCCGAAGCACCGGGGGCTATCGGTCTTCGCCATACCGATGAACCAGTCGGGGATCGAACAGCGCCCTCTGCGGATGATCAACGGCGTCAGCAACGAGTTCGGCCAGGTGACCTTCGATGGTGCCCGCGTTACCGCCGAGAACCTCATCGGCGAACCCGGTCAGGGATGGGCGCTTGCGATGACGATCGTCGCCTTCGAGCGCCAACCGGCGGAACTCGGCTACGTGGCCAGGTATGCGAAGACCGTCAGTGAACTCGAGGGCGACGTGCGCTCGGATCCGGATTCCACTCGTCGCGAGATCGCGGAACACATCGCCTGGGCCCACGTGCAGTCGGAGATGCTGCGACTCCACGTGTGCCGCCGCCTCTCGGAACGTCTCGACGATCCAGACGGCGGGGTGCACGGGTCGATCGACAAGTTGCTGATGACCTGGACGGAGCAGTCCGTCGGCCAGGCGGCACGACACGCCGCTGGGTCGGCGACATCCCAGGCCGGAGGTGATTCCCGACTCGGGACGTATCTCTACAGCCGTTCACAGAGCGTCATGGGAGGGACGTCGCAGATACAGAAGAACATCATCGCCACCCGCGTTCTCGGCCTTCCATCCAACTGACGCCTGTCAGGCGCCACAGGACGGTCCGCTCGACCATCGAGATACGGAGAAACCCCATGTCAGGCTCCTCGTCAGGCTCCTCGTCAGGCTCCTCGTCAGGCTCCACGCCAGGCTCCACGCCAGGCTCCACGCCAGGCTCCACGCCAGGCTCCACGTCTTACGCCCGGTTGCCCGACGAGGTCTGCGTCGAGATCGACGGTCCGATTCGCATCGTGAGGTTCAACCGGCCTGATGACCTCAATGCCGTCGATGCGAACGTTCATCGGGGGATTGCTGCAGTGTGGCCCATGATCGACGCGGACTCCGAAGCCCGCGTGGCCGTGGTCACGGGGAATGGGCGAGCATTCAGCGCCGGTGGTGATATGGCACTTCTCAAGGCGATGGCTGATGATCCGGCGGTTCGAGAACGCGAGATGGACCTGAGTCGCGAGCTGGTGATGAACATGGTGCGCTGTCGGGTGCCCGTGATCGCCGCAGTCAACGGACCTGCCGTCGGGCTCGGGTGCAGCATCGTGTCGCTGTCCGACGTGGTCTACATGGCCGAGACGGCCTTCCTGTCCGACCCCCACGTGGCCGTCGGCCTGGTCGCCGCCGACGGCGGCCCGCTCACGTGGCCACTCCACACGAGCCTGCTGCTGGCCAAGGAGTACGCGTTCACCGGCGATCGGATCTCAGCCGAACGCGCAGTGGCCATCGGCCTTGCGAACCACGTGGTACCTGACGATCAGGTGCTCGATGCGGCAATGGCCGTCGCCCGAAGGATCGCCGAACTTCCCCAACAGGCCGTCGAGGCCACCAAGCGGGTACTGAACCACCATCTCGAGAGCGCCGTACTGATGACGATCGACTTCGCGATGGCGGCAGAGGCAGAGTCGTTCACGACGGCCGACCTGCGTGACAACATCGAGCGCTTCCTCGAGCGGTGACGGCCGGGCGGCACACGTCAGCGCGGAGCGTGGGCCTGTAGCTGGACGGTGCGCGGTACCGAATTGTCACGGAGGAGGCCGCGGCCCAACTCGGCGCAGATCGACGACGTCGTGCCGAAGAGGCCGTCGACGAACATCGCCCGCTTCATGTATCGGTGGAAGCCGTGCTCCTCGGTGAAACCGACTCCGGCGAGTATCTGCTGACAGTGCATCGAGGCGACCGCTGCCGCCTGTCCCGCAAGCACACGGGCGAGGTCGGAGTCGAGCGTGCCGTTGCCGACAGCGGCCAGCGCCGGGTCAGCCGCCTCGATGGCGACATGGACATCGGCGAGCTTGTGCCGTACTGCCTGGAAGGATCCGATCGGGCGTCCGAACTGCGTGCGGTCGACTGCATGGGTGCGCGCCATCTCGAGCATCGCCCTGGCCATCCCGAAGAGCCAGGCACCGATGGCGGCCCGGGCAGCCGTCACCACGGCCGGCCAGCGATCTTCGTCACCAAAAAGGAGCAACGACGCATCGCACTCGACGAACCCGAGTTCGGGATCGATGCCGGCGACCGGACGAAGGCCAGCCAGCCGCTGTGTGTCGAGGCGCGCCGACCCCAGAGCGATCGTGGTCGGTCGTTCAGCGGATCCCCATCGTGGGAGCCCGACTGTTGATCCGGGCTCGAGGCCCGCAGCGACTGCAACGACGTCGTCGAGCACGGTCGACGACGACCCGGTCATTCCGAGCACCTCGAATACCACTCCGACGGCATCGGGCCCGGACTCGACCATGTCATGCCATCCGAGTTCGACGAGCGCCGCATCGTTGTCGAGCGGGTCGGCAGTCGGATCGAGGGTCCCCCGGAGGCTCTGGGCGAGCGTTGATCGATCGTCGGGGGTGAGGTTCACCGCTCGTCTCCCAGGTCGAGGAGGCGCCTGGCGATGATGTTGCGTTGGATCTCCCCAGTGCCGCCGTAGATCGTGGCGGCCCTGGAGTAGAGGAACTCGTCGCGCCACTGTTGGGCGTCGGCGTCGTCGCCGGTCTCCATCAATCCCGGGAACAGAGTCCGGGCAACGTCGAACACCTTTTGCTCGGCGGTTGCCATGAGCACCTTGTCGATGCTGGTCTCGGGTCCGAGCGTCTCCCCCCGATCGAGTCGTTGCAGCGTCGCCAGTGAGCGCGACCGAAGCGCGTGCAGGGCGGTGAACGCCTCGCCGATCAGGTAGGCGGCGCGGTCGTCCTTCGGATCATCGGCGACGATCCGGTCGAGCCGGGACCACAAGAAGGCCGTCCGGTGCCAGAAGGCCGTCGATCGCTCGAACGGAAGAAGCGTCATGGCGACCGACCAGCCTCCGTCGACCTCGCCGAGGCGCCGGGCATCCGGTACGGCGACGTCGTCGAAGAACACCTCTGCGAACTCGGCGTTGCCGCTCATGATCGCCACGGGGCGCACGGTGATGCCCGGCGTGTCCATGTCGAGAAAGAAGGCCGTGATGCCCCGGTGGCGGGATTCTGGTGTGCCGGTGCGGGCCAGGAGCAGGCACCGTTGGGAGAACTGGGACAGGGACGTCCAGAGTTTCTGGCCGTTGATGACCCAGCCGTCTTCGTCCGGCACGGCCCGACAGGACAGGGATGCGAGGTCGGAGCCAGCGTTCGGTTCGGAGAACCCCTGACACCACATCTCTGATCCCGAGAGGATGCGGGGCACGAACCTTGCGGCCACATCTGGCGAAGCGAACTCGATGAGCGTCGGCGCAAGGGTCTCGGTCATCGAGAAGAAGCCGGCGACGACCAGGTCGCGGGCCACGATCTCCTCGCCGACCATGGCGCGTAGCATCGCTGGTCCGCCGCTGCCGCCGACACGCTCCGGCCAGCCCCACTGTGCGAAACCGTGCTCCCATAGCAGGGCCTTGACCTTGCTGAGCTGCTCCAGCTGTTGGGTGAGCGTGCCCGCCCCCTGGAACGTCGGGGCGTATTCGTCGGCGAACTCGTCCAGATGGTCCGTCAGGCGCAGTCGGCACGCTGCGATGTCCATCGGCTCAGGAAAGCGAGGCGGCGAGCTCAGCCGCCCTCGCCGCCTGTTCGAGGACGATGTCGCCGAAGTACTCATGGATGGGGTTCCTCGAAGTGCCTGCGACCCACCGTGAATAGCCCTGTTCGAGGACTGCCGCCATCTTGTAGCGGGACAGGACGAGGTAATAGTCGAACTCCTCGGTCGAGCGTCCAGACGCCTGTTCGTAGTACGCCATCAGGTCCTCGCGGTCGGGCATGCCTCCGTAGTCGGTGGAACCCCGTTGCGTTCTGTCTTCGTCGGCGTTGGGCCAACTCATCAACACCCAGGCAAGGTCGAGGAGGGGATCGCCGATCGTGCCCATTTCCCAGTCGATGATGGCTGCGAGGGAGGCCGGAGCGTCATGCCGGAACATGACGTTCGCGAACTGGTAGTCACCGTGCATGATGCCCGGCGTGTAGTTCCTCGGACTTCGGCCCCGAAGCCAGGCACCGGCCTCGTCGAACCCGGGGACCTCACGAAACTTGACCTTCTCCATGTGGCCGGCCCAGCGATCTGCCTGACGCTCGTGGAAGCCGTCCGGACGTCCCAGGTCCGTGAGGCCGACTGCGCTCCAGTCGACCTTGGACAGTTCGGCGATGCCACGGATGAGTTCGTAGGCCAGTCCCGATCGGACTTCGAGGTCGTCGTCGAACGGCGGCGGCCATGATCGGGTCTGCATGACGGAGAAGCCGTCGACGAACTCCGTGACGAAGAACCAGGACCCGGCGATCGACTCGTCGGTACAGGTTCCGAAGAGACGGGCGTGGGGAACCTCGGTGCGACCGAGTGCCTCGAGGATGCGCTGCTCGCGCACGATGGTGCTCTGCCTGTCGGCGGCGATGTCGGGGGGAGGGCGCCTCATGACGAAGTGCCGGCCCCCGCGTACGAGTTCGACGATCAGGTTGGATGCTCCTCCCCCCATGGTCGAGAGTTCGGGCAACTCGCCCTCGCCCGGCATCCCCTGCGCGTCCATCCAGAGGGCCAGTGCCCTGCGGTCGATGTTCGCAGTCGGGGCATCGCCCACGGCGTCGTCGGTCAAAGCGACGACACCTCCTGTTCGAGGAGGTGTCCGAACCTTTCCATCGCGGCCTCTCGTCGGCCCGGTAGGTGCTCGCTGGGCCAGATTCCGTCGGTTGCCTCGTAGCCCTTCAGGAGCTGGCGGGCGAGGGTGACCTTGTGCACCTCCGTCGGGCCGTCGGCGATTCCGAGTGCGGGAGATGCGAGGTACATGTTGCCGATCGGCATCTCGTTGGACATGCCGATCGAGCCGTGGAGGTGGAGGCACTTGATCACCACGTCGTGCAGGGTCGCCGGCGTGGCGACCTTGACTGCGGCTATCTCCTTTCGGGCACCCTCGACGCCGACCTGGTCCACGACCCAGGCAGCGTGAAGGACCTGGAGTCGGAACTGATGGAGGGAGATCCAGGCATCGGCAATCTGTTCCTGCACCATCTGCTTGCGGGCCAGGACCTCACCCTTGGTGACGCGGGACAGGGCTCGTTCGCACATCATGTCGAACGCCCTCTGGCAGATGCCTATCGAACGCATTGCATGGTGCAACCGTCCGCCGCTGAGGCGGGTCTGGGCGATGGCGAAGGCCTGGCCTGTGCCGCCGAGAAGGTTCTCGGCCGGAACACGGCAGTCGGTGAAGCGGATGTATCCATGGGTGCCTTCGAGCGGGTCGTCGCCGATCAATCCGACGTTGCGCACGAGGTCCATGCCCGGGGTGCCCTTGGGGACGAGGAGCATGGAAGCGCCCTTGTGGATCGGTACCTCGGGATCGGTGACCGCCATGACGATGACGAACGCTGCGTAGCGGAAGTTCGAGGCGAACC
>CAJXIS010000027.1 GCA_913054115.1 uncultured Acidimicrobiaceae bacterium
CACCGACGACAACCCCGAAAACCGGCGGCGGCCTGACCACGGCCGCCCGGGGCACGCCGCCCGCGCGACAACCAGCGAGACCTTCCTGACGAACCGGCCTCCGCAGAGAGAACCCCAGCCCCTGGCAACTCACTCTTCGGGCACGGGCCGACGCCCGAATCCGTCGCAGGCTCGGCAGGGACACAGGTTGTCGCCTCCCACCTCGGCGCCCGAGCTCTCACAGGTCGGACAATGTTCGGCGCCCGCCAAGCGTCGGTGAATGCAGCCGCTCAGCCAGACCATCCCGGCCCAGACGACAACCAGCGGCACCCGCCAGGCGTCGGCGGATGCAGCCGCTCAGCCAGACCATCCCGACCCAGACGACAACCAGCGGCGCCCGCCATGCGTCGGTGAATGCATCCACTCATCCAGACCATCCCGGCCCAGACGACGATCAGCGGCAGCGCCGGCAGATTCACCGGGACGAGCACCCGGCCCATCTGGCGCGGTGCACCCGACCCAGGGGCCGGTCGGTCACTGAAAACGCAGCGGCCGCCCGTGGCTCAGGATCAGGGTCAGCCTCGGGCCTGGAGGGCCTCGATGAGCTTCGGGACGACCTTGTGGAGGTCGCCCACGATGCCGAGGTCGGCCACGCCGAAGATGGGGGCCTCCTCGTCCTTGTTGATGGCGATGATGTTGGCCGAGCCCTTCATCCCCACCAGGTGCTGCGTGGCACCCGAGATGCCGCAGGCCAGATAGACCGTCGGCTTCACGACCTTGCCGGTCTGGCCCACCTGATACGAGTAGGGCACCCAGCCGGCATCGACCACGGCCCGTGACGCACCGGCGGCGCCCTTGAGCAGGCCGGCCAGCGTCTCGATCAGTGCGTAGTGCTCGGCGCCACCGAGGCCACGGCCGCCCGAGACGACGATGGCGGCCTCGTCCAACTTGGGGCCGGTGCTCTCCTCTGCGAAGCGGTCCTTGACCGTCGAGCCACCCGTGTTGCCGAGGTCACCGACCGCGAGGCTGCCGACCACAGCGGCAGCGCCGCCTGCCGGCTCGGCGGCAAACGACTTGGGACGCACGAGGAAGATGGCGGTGCCGTCACCGGTGAAGCCGGTGGAGACATTGAGCGAGCCGCCGAAGACGGGCTCGACGCCCAGCAGGCGGTCACCGTCGACGGTGAGGTCGACCACGTTGGTGATGACCGGTGCGTCGATCTTGGCCGACAGGCGCCCGGCCACGTCGCGGCCGTCGTAGCTGGTGGCGCAGAGCAGCACGTCGGGACCGTTGCCGGCGCCGATGGCTCCGGCCATGGCCGAGGCGACGCGGGGACCGGGCAGGCCGTCACCGAGGTCGCCGATCGACAGGACGGTTGCGGCACCGTGCTCGCCGAGTTCGGCGGCCACGGCCGATGCGTCGCCGTGGACGACCACCTCGACGGTATCCCCGATGGTGCGGGCCTTGGCCAGCATCTCGAGGGTTGCGGTGGCGACGACCCCTTCGGTCGACTCGCCGTAGATCCAGATCTTCGAGATTCCCACAGCGGCCTCCTAGATGATCTTCAGGTCGTCCAGGAACGCAAGGATGCGTTCATGGGCGGTGCCATCGTCGTGCACGATCTCGCCGGCCTCGCCGGCTGGCGCCTCGGTGATGTCGACGATCTCCTGACGGGCGCCGGCCCAGCCGACGGTTGCAGGGTCGATGCCGAGTGCGGCCAGGTCGAGTTCGTCGACGGGCTTGTTCTTGGCCGCCATGATCCCCTTGAAGGACGGGTAGCGGGGCTCGACGACACCGGCGGTGACCGAGACCACGCAGGGCAGGCTGCACTCGATCACGTCGTAGCCGTCCTCGGTCTGGCGCCGCACCGTGGCGATGTCGCCGGAGACCTCGATCGACTTGGCGAACGTGGCCGACGGCAGGTCGAGCAGCTCGGCGATCTGGACCGGGACGGTGCCCGTGTAGCCGTCGCTCGACTCGGTGGCGGTGATGACCAGGTCGGGTTCGCAACGGCGGATGGCGGCGGCCAGGACCTTGGCGGTCGAGAGGGCATCGGAGCCGGCCAGTGCCTCGTCGCTGACGAGGACGGCGCTGCCGGCGCCCATGGCGAGGGCGGTCCGCAGGCCGCTCACCTCACTGTTGGGGACCATGGAGACGAGGATGACCTCGCCCTCCCCGGCGGCATCCACCAACTGGAGGCCCATCTCGACCCCGTAGGAGTCGGACTCATCGAGGATGAGCTTGACGTCCCGCTTGAGGGTCCGGGTCTCTGGGTCCATCTGGCCGGGATCGGCAGGATCAGGAATCTGCTTGACACACACAACGACGTTCATGGGGTGGGATTCTGGCGGCTCGGCGGGCATTTCCCGCCATCAGCCGGAAGCGAAATGTGTCACGCGGGGAACGGGGGTCGCGATCTGGCTCGCCCAGGAGGCTCACCAACGCACGGATGTCAACAACGTCCCTGGCTACAACACCTAAGTTGCGGTTCGTGCCCGACCCGGACCCCCTCGCCGAGTTCATGACCGGCTTCCCGCCGGCGGCCGACCGGCGCATCCGGTTCGACGACGGGTCCTTCTACGCCTGGCCCCAGATGAAGTGGAGCTTCAACCACATCGAGGACCTGGTCCCGACCCGGACGGTGTGGCGTGGGGACGGCGCATCCCGTCCTTTCGAGGCCGGCGATCCGCTCGACACGGCGCAGATCCGGTTCGACACCGCCGACGGCCGGACCCTCGGCTGGGACGAGGCATACGACGAGCTCCACACCGACGGTCTCGTCGTGCTGCACCGGGGCCGCCTGGTGCACGAGTCGTACGGCGGCCACGGATCTGCGGACCTGCCGCACGTGATCATGTCGTGCGCCAAGTCGTTCGTCGGCACCATCGCCACGTGGCTGGTCCACGAGGGCTCCCTGGATCGCGACGCCCTCGTGCCGACGCTGATCCCCGAGCTGGCCGATTCGGCATGGCGGGACGCCACCGTGGGGCAGGTGCTCGACATGCTCGTGTCGATGACATTCGACGAGGACTACCTGGACCCCGGTTCCGAGGTGTACCGGTACCTGCGTTCGGCAGGAATGCTGCCGATGGCGCCCGACGACCCCGGCCCCCGGTCGTTCTACGACTACCTCCCCGAGGTGCGTCCCGCCGGACGCCACGGTGAGGCCTTCGCCTACCGGGAACCCAACATCAACGTGCTCGGCTGGCTGGTCCGTCGGGCGTCCGGTCGGGGCCTGGCCGACCTGGTGTCGGAGCGGATCTGGCGGCACCTCGGCGCCGAGCGGGACGCCGCATTCATGCTCGACCCGTCAGGGGCCGAGACCACGATGACGATGACGGTGCGCGACTTCGCCCGCTTCGGCGAGATGATCCGCTGCGGGGGCCGGGTCGGCGACGTGCAGGTCGTACCGGAGGCGGTGGCGGACGACCCGTTCCTCGGCGGCGACCCCGACCTGTTCACCGGGGCCGGACCCGAGACCATGGCCGGCGGGTCGTACCGGTCGCAGTGGTGGATCCGGCACATCGATGCTCCAGAACAGGCTCGGCAGGGATCTCAGGGAGACTCGCATGGATCAACGCGTCCGATGGCCCGGGGCGCCCATGGACAGTTCCTCTACGTCGATCGGGCCAACCAGGTCGTGATCGCCCGCACGGGATCGTCCCGACTGCCGCCCTCCACGCTGCTCGACCCGGTGGTGTTCCCGCTCTTCGACGCGGTCATCGCGGAGTTGACCAGCGCACCGGTCGACGATGCGCCCTGAGCAGGAAGCTGGGCGCCGGTACCCTCGGATCATGGTGAGAGGCACGACGCTCGAAAGGGACCCCGCATGAAGATCCTGCTGGTGGTCAACCCGTCGGCCTCGTCGGTCACGGCCCGGACCCGGATCGTGATCCAGAAGGCCCTGTCGGCCGACCACCGCCTCGAGGTGGCGGCCACCAGCCGGCGCGGCCACGCCACCCGCCTGGCCCAGAGTGCCGCCAACGACGGCATGGACGTGGTCGTGGTGCTCGGCGGCGACGGCACCCTCAACGAGGCCGCCAACGGGCTGGCGGGCACCGAGACCGCACTCGCCGCCGTGCCTGGCGGGTCGACCAACGTGTTCGCCCGCACCCTCGGCCTGCCCGACGACCCGGTCGAGGCCACCGGTGCCCTGCTCGATGCAATGGAGGCCGGCTCGTTCCGGCGGGTCGGCCTTGGCTGCGTCAACGACCGCTACTTCCTGTTCCACGCCGGGGTCGGGTTCGACGCTGCGGTGGTCGAGCAGGTCGAGCGCAAGGGCGGGCTGCTCAAGCGTTTCGCCGGCCACCCGCTGTTCGTGGCCGCCGCCCTCGACACCTGGGTCCGCCACTACGACCGGCGCACCCCGGCGTTCCGGGTCTCGACACGATCCGTCCACGAGGCGCCGGGCGACGACGACGGCGACATCGACGACCTGGGCGAGGAACCGGCCATCGAGGGCCTCATGGCCGTGTGCCTCAACACCGACCCCTACACCTACCTCGGCACCCGGGGCCTCTCGCTGGCTCCCGAGACCCGACTCGACACGCCCCTCGCCATGGTGACCATCACGTCGCTCTCACCGGGCCGGCTGCTGCCCGTGCTGGCAGCGGCTGCGGGTCTGGGGGGCACGGTCGCCGGCAGCCCGATCGTCGACGTGCGCACCGACGTGGCCGAGGCGCTGCTGGTCCCCACCCGGCCGGTGCCGTGGCAGGTCGACGGCGACCACCTCGGCGACGCCGAGGAACTCAGGTTCCGGCACGTACCCGATGCACTGGACCTGGTGGTTCCCCTGGGCTCGCACGCATTCTCTTGAGGGCTCCGACCCCCCCCGGTGGGAACCCGAAGGCCCGATGACCTGGGCTCGCACGCATTCTCTTGAGGGCTCCGACCTGACGCTCAGTCCAGACCGTCCAGGGTCCGGCGCAGCAGCCCCGGGTCCCTGCCGATGATCCCGTCGACGCCCCAGCCGGCCAGCTCGACCATGCGTTTCGGATCGTCGACCGTCCAGACGACCACCTGCAGGCCCCGGTCGTGGGCGTGCTCGACGAGGTGCTGGTCGACCAGCCCGTCCCACGGACAGACGGTGCCGTGTCCGTGGGCGACGGTGCGTTCGAGGATCATGTCGGCGGTGTAGCGCTCGGCCACGATCCAGCCGGTCGGCAGGTCGGGATCGGTGGCCCGGATCATGTCGACGGCGGTGATGTCGAACGACGAGATCAGCAGTTGTCCGGTCGGCCGGTAGGCGGCGGCGAGGCCGGCGACGGCGTCGCAGACCAGGTGGACGTCCACGTGGTCCGGATCGCCGGGAAGGTGCTTGACCTCGACGTTGACGCCCATGCCCTCGCAGGCCTCGAACGCCTCGGCGAGCGTGGGGACCTCGTCCGGCAGCTCGCCGGCGGCCAGTTCCCGGATGAGGCGTCCGTCGGCGAGGTGGGCGTCGTGGTGTGCCACCAGGACGTCGTCGATCGTGCGGCGCACGTCGAGTTCGACCCAGTCGGCGCCCTGCTCGAACGCCGAGCGGTACGCCGCGACGGTGTTGTCGGGATGGTGGGCGAAGTCGCCTCTGTGGGCGATCACCAGGGGGCGGAGCGTTGCGGATCTGTCCATCGGCACGAACCTAGTTGCCGCCGGACGATTCGGAGATCAGGCCGGGCTCATGCCCGTGGGTCGCGGGCGTCGTCGAGCGGGCTGACCAGCCGGCTGGCGGGAATCCGCACCTCGGCGACGGTTCCGCCTTCGGCTCCCGACCGGAGGCGGATGGTCCCACCCAGCTCGACCTCGACGAAGGTCCGCACGATGGTGAGGCCGAGGCCCTTGGCGTCGGAGGGGTCGAAGCCGGCGGGTAACCCGATGCCGTCGTCGGCGACGTCGATGGCGAGCATGTCGGGCTTTCGGTCGAGCGAGATCTCGACCCGGCCGGGCGATCCGTCCTCGGGTGCGGACGAACCGACGAAGGCATGGTCGACGGCGTTCTGGATCAGTTCAGTGACGACCACTGCCAGCGTCGTGGTGACCTGGGCGGGCAGGATCCCGGCGTCGCCCGTCACCTCGAAGCGCAGCGGCCGTTCGGGCATCGAGACACTGTCCTCGACCACCCGCACGAGGGGCTTGACGATCTCGGTGAACGACACGTCGTGGTCGGCACTCTGCGCCAGCGCCTCGTGCACGACCGAGATGGCGCCGATCCGGCGAATCGACTCCCCGATCGCCGCACGGGCCTCATCGGAGGTGAGCCGCCGGGCCTGGAGCCGCAGCAGGGACGAGATGGTCTGGAGGTTGTTCTTGACCCGGTGGTGGACTTCGCGGATGGTGGCGTCCTTGGACACCAGCAGGCGGTCGCGGCGACGCAGGTCGGTGACGTCGCGAACCAGCACGATCGCACCCGTCGCCCGGCCCTCGTCGAGCAGCGGAAGGCAGTGGCTCACGATCGTGGTCTCGGTGCCGCGGACGATCTCCTCGATGACGGAGGTGCGTTTGGCGAACGCCGAGCGGAGCATCTCGGGGCCGAGGCCCGAGTCGTCGAGACGGGCGCCGACGACGGCTCGGTGCATGCCGAGCCGGTGCATCACGGAGACGGCGTTCGGTGAGGCGAACTCGATACGGCCCTCACGGTCGACGAGCAGCAGGCCGTCGCCCACCCGGGGGGTGCGGTGCCGGAAGCGTTCCTCGTCCCGGTAGGGGAACTCGCCACGGTCGAGCATGTGGGCGAAGCGGTCGAACACGGACAGGTAGGTGCGCTCCTGCTCGCTCATCGGCCGGTCGTCGGGTCGGTGGCGTTCGCGGGCCAGCACGGCGATGGTCGCGTCGCCGCGCCGCACGGGCACCGCCTTGAGCGAGATGTCGCGGTCGACGCCGACGTGGACCCTGCCCTCCACGATGCACTTCTCGTCGAGGCACTGTGCGATCAGCGGTCGCCGGCTGCGCCGGAACATCTGGCCGACGAGGTCGGCCCGGTAGAGGGTGGTGCCGGTGGTGGGCCGGACATGGCCGAGCAGCACCAGCGGGGCATCGCGCTCGTCGGTCTCCGGGGCGTAGAGCAGCAGGTCGGCGAACGAGAGGTCCGAGAGCAGGCCCCACGAGCCGGTGAGGTCCTGGAGGTGGATGACCTCGGCCTCCCCGAGCCCGGTCTGGGTCCGGCAGAGCTCAGCCAGGGTCGCCATGGGGCGAGCCTACGGGCGAGGCGTTGGCGGCCAGTCCGGACTCATCCGCCGAGAAGCGTCTCCAGTGCCGGATCGATTTGCTCGAAGAGGAGATGGAGGAACCCCATAGGTGGGGACACGAGCGCACGCCCCCACGCACACCCCCCCTGACCCGAACAGCCGGGCGATGGAGGAACCCCATAGGTGGGGACACGAGTGCACGAGCCACCGTCACCGCTCCATGTATGGACATCGCCGTGGGTTCCGCAGACGTACGGGCGGCGAATCGGAAGCCGTCAGTCGGAGCGGTAGCCGCTCCAACGGGCGGCCAGGGCACTACGGAACCCCGTGTCGGTCAGGGCATCGGCGACGTCCGCCGGCGACGGTGCATCCAACTCGGCGGTCAGGACTCGTACGGCTTCAGCCACCGTCAACCCGCCACCGGCCTCAGCGGCCGTCCGGGTTGCGTCGTCGGCGTAGACCTTGGCCTTCCACGACAACGAGAGGCGCACCTCGTCGTCCGTGTACTCCGCCAGGGTCGCACCGGCCTCGATGACCGACCAGGCACCCTCCACATGGTCGAGGGTGGTGTCGATGGTCAGGCCGGTCGGCGGCCGCGCTCCGGCGGGGCCGATGCGTTCCACCTGGTGGTGCATGAAGTCGTTGTCACCCACGACTGCGGTGTTCCACATGTTCTCGTGACGGATGCTGTCGGCCTCACGACCGTTGGGCCAATAGCGGAAGAAGCCCCTTTCTCCGGTGTGAAACCAGGCGACCGCGGTGGCGACCGAGATGCGGGCATCCTCGAACAGACCCGACGAACCCATGGCCTGCAGCAACCACCCGGGTGCGTTGGTTCGATCGACGCCCACGAACTCGGCGATGTCGATATGCGAGAAGCCCTGACTGGGCATGGGGGTGGAGAGGTTCACGTACACCTGCTCGGGCACCACCACCTCGGCGTCGAACATGCGGTGCGCTGCCTCGATGAAACGCGGATGGTCGAGCAGGTCCGACGCAGCCTCGATCAACGCCTGCCCACCGACCGCCCAGTCTCCCCGCCACGTCGGACCCACCAGGCCGGCCGGCACGTCGGCGCTGGTGCGGGAGGAGCCGTCAGCGGCGGTGTCGGCGGGCTGTCCGGTCACCAGGTACCGGGCCGGCATGAAGTAGGGACCGTGGGCTCGGGCCAGGTCGCGGATGCGGGCCGGATCGGCAACCACACCGTCGATCGGCTCCGGCTCCAGACAGCCGTTGGGGCGCTTGACGCGGGTTGTCACATGCGAACCCTACGTGTGCGGACCAAGCGTCGATGTCGCTCGTGAGGAGTGGCGACCACCAGGCGGAGAGCCGGTCGCGACCAGCTTCGCCAATGCGCCGGCCGGCTCAGCTGAAGCCGAAGGGCTTGGTGCCGTCGCCGGGGTCGATGTCGACGTAGGCGACCTTGTCGGCCGGGACGCCGACGATGCGACCCTTGGCGTCGGTGAGCCAGAGGACGGACCCGTCGGCGATCGCCGCCTCGACGTCGGCCTTCAGGGCTGCGCCGTCCGTGTCATCGGGCAGTTCGAGGGCGAGTTCCTTGGCGGT
Organism: uncultured Acidimicrobiaceae bacterium; assembly: GCA_913054115.1. GTDB lineage: Bacteria > Actinomycetota > Acidimicrobiia > Acidimicrobiales > MedAcidi-G1 > S20-B6. The sequence goes on from CAJXIS010000027.1 coordinate 8,709, forward strand.
GTTGACGACGCCGATGCGGATGTCCATGTGGTACGCCTTTCTTGGGGAGGCTGCTCTTGGGGGCTGCGTGCGCTACGAGAGCAGCTTGAGTTCGGGGTGGGCGCGCTTGGAGGGCTTCATCTCCTCGTCGAGCACCCGGGCCATCTCGGCGAACAGGGCACCTGCCTCGGTCTCCGGATGGGCAGCGACGGGGTTGCCGGTGTCGGAGCCCTCGCGGAGTTCGGGGATGAGCGGTATCTGGCCGATGAACCGCACGCCGAGCTGTTCGGCGAGTTCGGCGCCGCCCCCTGAGCCGAACAGTTCGTAGCGGGTGCCGTCGTCGCCGGTGAACCAGGACATGTTCTCGATGACGCCCCTGACGGTGATGCGCACCTTCTCTGCCATGTAGGCGGCCCGCTGCGCCACCTTCTGGGCGACCGGCTGCGGCGTCGTGACGATGTACATTTCGGCGGTGGGCAGGAAGCCGGCCAGCGATATCGAGATGTCGCCGGTGCCGGGGGGCAGGTCGACCAGCAGGTAGTCGGGCTCGTCCCAGTAGACGTCGGTGAGGAACTGCTCGAGTGCCTTGTGGAGCATCGGGCCCCGCCAGATGACGGGCTGGTCCTCGTCGGCGAAGAATCCCATCGAGATGCAGCGCACGCCATGGGCCTCGGGTGGGATGAGCATCTCGTCGATGACCACGGGTGGCTGGTTGGCGCCGAGCATGCGTGGGATCGAGAAGCCCCAGACGTCGGCATCGATGACAGCCACGTCGCGGCCCCGCTGGGCCAGTGCCACGGCCAGGTTCGTGGTGACCGACGACTTGCCGACGCCGCCCTTGCCGGAGGCGATGAGCAGTACCCGGGTGCGGCTGCCGGCCTTGCCGAACGGGATCTCGCGGCCCTCGGAGTGCCCGTGGGTGGGGTTGGTGCCTGCGGTGGCGGCCGGGTTGCCGTGGACCATCGTGCGCACTGCCTCGCGCTGCTCGTCGGTCATGACCGTGAACTCGACGGCCACCGAACCGACACCGTCGAGCGGGGCGACGGCCTCGCTGACGGAGCGCTGGATCTCGGCCTTGAGGGGGCAGCCGGGCACCGTGAGGGCGATGGTGACACCCACCGTGCCGCCGTCGATGGCGATGTCCGCGACCATGCCGAGATCGACGATGCTGCGGCGCAACTCGGGGTCCTGAACGGGCCGGAGCGCCTCGGTGACCTGGGCCTCTGTGACCTGGGAATCGGTGACAGTCATGGGGATCCTGGGGCTCGATCGAGGGAGTTCAGTGGGTTTCCGGGGGCGCCGGTCCTTCATCGGAAGGCAGGTCGCCGGGTTCGGTAGGCTAACCGGGTGGATGGGGCACCCCTCACGCCAAGCGAGTTCGGCGCAGCGGTCACGGCGATCACCAACGCCTTCGGTGATCCGACGCGACGCGACATCTATCTGCACGCACGCGAGGCGGCTGCCGGCTTGACCGCTGCCGAGGCTGCCGACCGCTTCGACCTGCACCCCAACGTGGCCCGCCACCACCTCGACAAGTTGGCATCGGGCGGCTACCTCGAGGTCGTCGTCGAGCGGCCGGAGGGCGCCTCCGCCGGCAGGCCGTCCAAGCACTACCGGGTGGCCGATCCCGGCACGCCCCTCGAGTTGCCCATCCGCCAGGACACGGTGCTGATCGGGCTGCTGGGCCGGGCGCTGGCCCTGCTGCCATCCGACCAGGCCGAGGCGATGGCCGAGGAGGTGGGTGCCGAGGTGGGTCGCTCGATGGCCGAGTCCATCGGTGCCGACGAGGTGCACAAGTCGTTCCAGTCGGCCATGTACGCCGTGGCCGACGCCCTCACCGCCCACGGCTTCGCCGCCAGGGCCGAGCGCACCGGTGGCAACCAGCTGCGCATCGTCTCCGAGCACTGCCCGTTCGGCGGTGCCCCCATCGAGCATCCCGTGATCTGTGCCGTCGACCGGGGCCTCGTGCGGGGGATGCTCGGCGCCCTCTACGGCGAAGCCGAGACCGACCTGTCGGCATCGCTCCCGATGGGCGACAGCGTCTGCATCACCGAAGTCACCGTGTGAGCGCCGGATTTCTCCTCCGCTGACCGGGTTGTCCCGGGCACCCGGCACCCATGCCTCGCCACTACCTCGACCACGCATCGACTTCACCACTGCGACCTGCCGCCCGTGACGCCCTGACGGCCGCCCTCGCCCTCAACGCCGATCCTGGACGCATCCACGAGGAGGCACTGGCCGCCCGCCACGCCGTCGAGGTGGCCCGCCAGCAGGTGGCCGACCTGCTCGGCGCCCGCAGCCGGGAGGTGGTGTTCACCTCGGGGGCGACCGAGTCGATCGCCATGGCCTGCCACGGAGCGGCGCGCAAGGACCACCGCCGTGGCTCGGTGCTGGCCGCCGTCGAGCACTCGGCGGTGCGGCACTGTGCCGACCGGGAGGGTCCGGTGGCCGTGGTCGGCGTCGACCGGCGCGGCCGGGTCGATCCCGACGAACTGCTGGCCGCCATCGGAGACGACACGGCGGTCGTGCACCTGCAGTGGGGCAACCACGAGGTCGGCACCTGCCACGACCTCGAACCGGTGGTCGCCGCCTGCCGGGAGCGCAACGTGCTGGTCCACGTCGACGCCGCCCAGGCCGTCGGCCGGGTGCCGGTCGACTTCGGGGCGCTGGGCTGCGACCTGCTTTCGGTGAGCGCCCACAAGTTCGGCGGACCCCCCGGCGTCGGTGCCCTGCTGGTGCGTCGGGGCCTGCGGCTCGATCCCCTGCTGCTCGGCGGCGACCAGGAGCGGGCCCGAAGGGCCGGCCTCGAAAACGTCCCGGCCGTGGTCGGGTTCGGCGCCGCCTGCGAGGCGCTGGGCAACGGCGTGCTCGCCGACGAGGAGGCCGACTCGCGGCGTCTCACGGACCGGTTGGCCGAGGGGCTGGCCGCCCTCGAAGGGGTCGAGCGCTACGGCGACCCCGACCGGAGGCTCCCCCACCTGGTGTGCGTCGGGATCACCGACATCGAGCCCCAGGCCGTTCTGCTGGGCCTCGACCGGGCCGGTGTGGCCGCCCACTCGGGCAGCGCCTGCGCCTCCGAGGGGCTGGAGCCCTCGCCGGTGCTCGAGGCCATGGGCGTCGATGCCCACCGGTCGTTGCGCCTCTCCGTCGGCTGGAACACGACCGACGTCGATGTGGACGCCGCCATCGACGCCCTGCCCGGGATCCTCGCTGGCCTCCGGGCCCTGCGTTGAACACCGTTCCCTCCGTGATCCTCCTTGTCCGACATGCCTCGGCAGGCGACCGCTACCGCTGGTGGGGCGACGATGTGGACCGCCCCCTCGACGAGCGGGGCCGGGCCCAGGCCGATGCCCTTGCCGACGCGTACGGCGATGCGCCCCTGACCGCGCTCCTCACCAGCCGGGCCGTGCGCTGCCAACAGACGGTCGGCCCACTGGCCCAACGGGCGGGGGCCGACCTGTCGGTTCACAAGGCC
>CAJXIS010000028.1 GCA_913054115.1 uncultured Acidimicrobiaceae bacterium
TCGACCTGGTCATCGCCCAGGGCGGCGAGGGAGGCGGCCACACCGGCGAGATCGGGACCATGGTGCTGATCCCCGAGGTCGTCGACGCCGTCGCCCCGGTGCCGGTGCTCGCCGCCGGCGGCATCGGCCGCGGCCGCCAGATGGCCGCATCGTTGGCGCTCGGCGCCGCCGGCGTGTGGTGCGGCTCGGTGTGGCTCACGACCGAAGAGGCCGAGACGCACCCAGTCGTCAAGCAGAAGATGCTCGACGCAGCTACCACCGACACGCTGCGCTCACGGTCGATCACCGGCAAGCCGGCCCGCATGCTGCGCAGCGCCTGGACCGACGAATGGGACCGGGCGGACACCCCCGACCCACTCGGCATGCCCTTCCAGCCGATGCTGACCGACCAGGCGCTGCTGCGGATCAACCGGGCCGCCCACCACGAGGGCTCCGGCGCCGAACAGCTGGCGACCTATTTCGTCGGCCAGATCGTCGGATCGATGAACAAAAGCCGGGGCACCGGTCAGGTCGTGATGGACATGATCGAGGAGTTCATCGAGGCCGCCGAGGGCCTCGCCGGCCAACTCGAGGTCTGAGCCGGCCGGTTCCGCCCTGGTTGCCCTAACCAGCCGGCCCGACGTGGATCCGGTCCAGGTCGGCCGGCAGGAGCACCTCGCCGTCGAAGTGTTCGGCGGCAATGGCGATCCACTCCCCCTCGGTGCCGGGTGCCGGCGTGGGCACACAGTGGTTGAGCACCAGCGTGCCGACCCCGGCCCGTGCCGCCGTCTGGGCGGCATCGATGACCGACGAGTGGTAGTCGATCACGTCGTTGAGTCGGGCGACGGGCACCTGGCGGATCAGGTCGTCGCGTATGACCGTCTGGACGTAGACGTCGGCCCCGGCACAGAGCTCGTCGAGGGCAGGACAGGGAATCGTGTCGCCGGCCAGGACCACGCTGCCGCCCTCCGCCTCGATGCGGTACCCGACGGTCGGGTGGACGGGCCGGTGTTCGGTGGGGGCGGCGACGATCCGGACCACATCGTCCTCGAAGACGAGCCCCCCGGCGGTCTCCTGCACCGGCACCACCGGCGGTGCCTCCAGGTCGTCGTGGTGGGCCATCCGCCATCCGATGTCCCGGCCCAGCATGGTCAGGGTGTCGGCGATGAACGCCGCCGTGCCCACCGGTCCGACGACCGGCAGGGGTGCTGCGGGAAAGCCGGTGATCCACCGGGTCGTGACGAGGTCGTTGACATCGGTGATGTGGTCGCTGTGGAGGTGGGTCAACAGGAGCCGCTCGATGGCTGCCGGCCCGGTCGCCGCCCCGGCGAGGCGCATCAGGCAGCCCCGGCCGCAGTCGATGAGGAGGTTCCGGCCGCCGACCTGCACGAGCTGGGACGGGCCGGCGCGGTCGGGCGACGGAAGTGGGCTCCCGGTGCCGGTCATCACGAGATCCATGATGTGCTCCCGTTTCTCGCCGTTGAGCCGCTCAGCCGTGGGGGAAGCCGACCTCGCCGCCACCGTCGGCGATGATCGTCTGGCCGGTGATCCAACTCGAGGCGTCCGAAGCGAAGAACAGCACGGCCTGGGCGATGTCCTCGGGCTCGCCGAGGCGCTTCAACGGGTATCCCAGTGCCACGTCGTCGCCCCGCCCGTCCGCCCACAGTGCCTTGGCGAAATCGGTCTTCACGAGGCCCGGGCACACGGCGTTGACGCGCACACCGGGAGCGAGCTCGGCGGCGAGCTGGCGGGTCAGGTGGAGGAGCGCCGACTTCGTGATGTCGTAGGTGCCGAGGATCTGGTTGGTGTGGAACGCCCCGACCGACGAGATGTTGACGACGTTGCCGCCGTGCTCCTTCATCCAGGCGTGCCAGCAGGCCTGGATCCAGACCAGGGGCGCCGTCAGGTTCACGTCGAGGGTCTTCTGCCAGCGTGGCAGGTCGGCGTCGATTACCGGACCCGCATAGGGGTTGGTGGCGGCGTTGTTGACGAGGATGTCGAGGGCGCCGAAGGTGTCGATCGTGGCGGCGACGACCCGGTCCATGTCCTCTGCCCTGCCGACGTTCCCGGCCTCGTAGGCCAGGTCGCCACCTGTCTCGGCCGCCAGTTCGGCCACCGTGGCCTCGCAGACCTCGGCCTTGCGGCTGGTGATCATGACCCTGGCCCCTGCGCCCGCAAGGCTGCCGGCGATGGCCTTGCCGATGCCGCGCGAGCCGCCGGTCACGAGCGCGACCTTGCCGTCCAGACGATTTTCCGTGGTGTGTTCCATGGCGGCCGACCCTAGCCAGCGGCCCTGTCCGGCCTCTCAGTGGGCAGCCCCGCCGGGCGCCTGTCTGCGGGTCAGTTGACCCTGCGCTCGCGGCCCTCCCAGTAGGGGTCGCGCAGCTCGCGCTTGAGGATCTTGCCCGACGGGTTGCGTGGGATCGTCTCGACGAACTCGACCGTCTTGGGGCACTTGAACCCGGCCAGGCGTTCCCTGGCGAAGGCGAGGATCTCGTCGCCGGTGATGCCGGCGTCGGGCTCCGGGATGACGAGTGCCTTGCCGACCTCGCCCCACTTGTCGTCCGGGACGCCGATGACCGCCACGTCGGCGATGCCCTCGTGGGCCATGAGGGCGTTCTCGACCTCGGCGGGGTACACGTTCTCGCCGCCGGAGATGATCATGTCCTTGACCCGGTCGTGGATGTAGAGGTAGCCGTCCTCCATGTAGGCGGCGTCGCCGGAGCGGAACCAGCCGTCGCCGGGCATCGACGAGGCGGTCTCCTCGGGCATGTTCCAGTAGCCCTTCATGTTCTGGAGCGACCGGATCCAGACCTCGCCGACCTCGCCGTCGGGCAGCGTCGCACCGGTGTCGGTGTCGACGATCTTCAGCTCGACGCTGGCGATGGGCTTGCCGGCCGATCGCAGCAGGTTCTCTTTGGGGCCGCCGGGGTCGTGGTCCTCGGGGTCGAGCTGCGTGACGGCACCGGTGGTCTCGGTCAGGCCGTAGACCTGCATGAACTGGCAGCCGAACATCTCCATGGCCTTGACGAGGACGTCCTGGGTGATCGGCGAGGCGCCGTAGACGATCAGGTCGATCGACGAGAGGTCGATGCCTTCGCTCGGGACCATCAGGAAGAACTGCAGAATGGCCGGCACGAAGATGGCGTGGGTGATGGCCTCCGACTCGATCAGCTGCAGGGCCCCGACCGGGTCGAACTCGCGGGTCATGATGGTGCGGGCACCACAGCCCATGCCGAACAGGGCCCAGCCGCTGCCGGCGATGTGGAACAACGGCATGACGGCCATGTTCACGCTGTCGTCGTCCATCTGCCATTCGACGACCTGGAAGAGCGTCTTGAAGTTGTCGTTGGTCAACTGGGCGCCCTTGGGCAGGCCGGTGGTGCCCGACGTGTAGAGCTGCATCGACACGTCGCCCCCACCCGGCGGGGTGATCTCGCAGTCGGTGGGCTGGGCATCGCGCCACTCGGCGTAGGAGCCGTGCGTGTCGTGGTCGCCGATGACGAGGATCGTCTCGGTGTGGGTGAGGTCGGCCTCGAAGGCGGCCAGCTGTTCGGCGAACTCCTCGTGGATGACCAGCACCTTCGCCTGGGCGTCGTTGACGATGTAGGCCATCTCGGGTGGGGCCAGCCGCCAGTTCACGGCGACGGTGACCGAGTTGGCGAGGCTGCAGCCGAACGCCAGCTCGAAGTACTCGGCGCCGTTCTTGTCGATGTAGGCGATGCGCTCCTGGGGGCCGATGCCCGAGGCGCGCAGGGCGTTGGCGACCTGCCCGGCACTGTCCCTCATCTCGGCCCACGTGATCCGCCGGTCGCCGATGACGAGCATTTCGGCATCGGGCTTCTCGGCGACCCCGGTGAGGATGATGTCTGCGACGCTGGTGACTTCTCGGATGTCCATGGTCGCCGAACCTACACGCGGACCGCCCTGCCGCCAGCCCCGCGTCAGTCGGGCCAGATGCCGGTGTCGGTTTGGTAGGCGGCCCAGCCGTACCACTCGGTCACGAATCCGGTGACGAACGTGAGGCGTTCGTCGTCGCCGACGCCCTCGAGGCTCCAGGTGGCGCCACTGTCGTCGACGAGCAGGCCGTCGCCGGCCGAGAAGGTCCGGGCAGTCCCATCGACAACTGTCGAGAACGCCATGCCGAACATCGAGTCCGGGTCGAGGACGACGACGACCGGTACGCCGCCGATCTCCTCGTTGAGGACCGTAAGGCCATCCGCCCCGTCCATGCGGTATGCCCGTGACCCGCTGCCCGATCGCGCCTTCGGTGCCGGATGGCGCGACACTCGCACCCGGACAAGGGAGCCCACCATGGTTGAACGGAAACGTGCGACACGGATCGTCCTCGCGCCCGAGGACGAGTACAACCACGAACCCGACCCGGTCCCCAACTACAACGAGTCGATGTACCTCAACGTCATCGACCACGCAACGACGGTGGGCGCCTGGTTCCGGATCGGCAACCGGGTCAACGAGGGCTACGCCGAGATGACCTGCTGCGTGTACCTCCCCGACGGCCGGGTGGGGTTCATGTACCAGCGGCCCACGATCACCACGAACGAGGTGTTCGACGCCGGCGGCCTGCGCATCGACGTCGAGGAGCCGTTCCGGCGGCTCCGGGTGCGCTACGAGGGCAAGGTCTGCCTCCTCGACGACCCCGGCCAGATGGCCGACCCGAGGACGGCGTTCTCTGAGAACCCGTCCGTGCCGTGCAACGTCGATCTCACCTACCGGGGCATCTCCCCGATGTACGGCGGCCGGCCCGTCGACGCCGAGACCGGTGCCGAGCCCGAGCAGGACGCCGAGTCGTCGTTCTCGAAGGCCCACTACGAGCAGCACGTCGCCGCCACGGGAACCATCGAGGTCGACGGCGAGCGCTTCGAGGTCGACGGCCTCGGGCTGAGGGACAAGTCGTGGGGCGCCCGCTACTGGCAGGCCATCTCCTGGTACCGCTGGCTGCCGATGGCCTTCGACGAGGACTTCGCCATGATGATCTCGCTGATCAGCAGGGACGGCACCGACCGCAACCCCGGCGGCATGGTCCTCCACGGCGACCGCTACCACCAGATCCGCGAGGTGGCGATCGACACCGACTGGGACGACGACGGCTACCAGACCGGCCTCACCGCCGTCGTGTCGACGGACGAACGCACCTACGAGGTGCGGGGCACGGTCACGTCGCTGATCCCGCTGCGCAACCGCCGCACCACCCCCGACGGCGAGCTGCTCCACACCCGCATCACCGAGGGGCTCACCCGGTTCCGATGCGACGGCAAGACCGGCTGGGGCCTCTCCGAGTACCTCGACCAGGTCATCGACGGCCGTGCCGTTGGAACGGGCGGCTGAGCGGCACATTTCGCCTTGCAACCAGCGTCATACGCTGTAGTGTCAACCGTATGACACTGCTGAGCGTCCGACTCGACGATGAGGTCTCCAACGAGATCGACACCTGGTCCGAATACCTCGGCGTTTCACGGTCCGACCTGGTCCGCGACGCCCTGCGCCGCCACCTCGTCGCCCTGACCGGCGAAAGGGACGCCGAGATCTGGGAGGAACACCCGTTGGACGAAAACGAACTCCAGCTCGCCAAGATCGCCGACTTCGGACCTGCCGAGGACTGGTCGGACTGGCACGATGCAACGGGGTGAGGTCTGGTACGCCGCGATGCCCGACGGTGACCGCCCGGTGCTCGTCCTCACCCGCGATCCGGTCGCCGATCGGATCGGTCAGGTGGTCGTGGCGCTCCTCACCAGGACGAGGCGGGGCCTGATCTCAGAACTCCCCCTCCGTCCCGACATCGACGGTGTTCGAACCGACTGCGTGGTCAACTTCGACAACATCCACACGATCGCACGGGACAAGTTCCGGCGACGCGTGGCGACCCTGTCGGCGGCCCGGATGAAGCAGGCCTGCTGGACCCTCGAAGCGGCAATGGGCTGCTGAGAACCCACTCCCCCTAGAACAGCTTCGAGGCGGTGGCTCCGTCGAAGCGTTCGACGGACAGGCCGGTCACGCCGAGGCCACCCAGCTTCCCCTGGAACTCGGCCATGTGCGGCGCCTTCATGTGGGCGGCCAGCGCCTCGTCGCTCGCCCACTTCTCGAAGATGCGGATGCAGCCGGGCGTGACCGGGTCGGCGCTGAGCACGTAGTCGATGCAGCCGTCCTCGGCGTGGGTGCCCTCCATGAGCGGCACGATGGCGGCGAGCGCCTCGTCGACCTTGTCGGGATCGAGGGAGATGGTGCCGGCGATGAGGATCATGGGAACTCCGATTCGGTGTGGTCTGGCGTCGGGACAGGGGCAGCGGGAGCGTACTGTCGGACCCCATGACGGGTCCCAGCCGGAGCGCGGTTCGATCGACGAGGGAACGATGAGCGAGGAACTCAACGTCGGCGACGACGGCGTCACCCGCTGCTGGTGGCCGGGCGCACACGCCGACTACGTCGCCTACCACGACCAGGAGTGGGGCCGGCCCGTGGTCGACGACCACCGGCTGTTCGAGAAGCTCTGCCTCGAGGGATTCCAGGCCGGGCTGTCGTGGCTGACGATCCTGCGCAAGCGCGAGCGCTTCCGGGAGGTGTTCGCCGGCTTCGACCCGGCGCTGGTCACCCGCTTCGGCGAGACCGACGTCGAGCGCCTGCTGGGCGACGCCGGGATCATCCGGCACCGCGGCAAGATCGAATCGACGATCCGCAACGCCGCCCGCTGCCTGGAGATGGCCGACGAGTTCGGGTCGCTGGCGGCGTACGTGTGGTCGTGGGAGCCCGAGGCAAGCGTCCGCGAGGCCGACGGGTCGATCCCCGCCACCACGCCGACCTCGACGGCGCTGTCGCGGGACCTCAAGCGGCGAGGCTGGTCGTTCGTCGGACCGACCACCGTCTACGCCTTCATGCAGGCCATGGGCATGGTCAACGACCACCTCCCCGGCTGCGCCGCCCACACCGAGGTCGAGGCACTGCGGGCGAACCTCGTCCGCCCATCGTGACGCTGCTGACCGACCGGCTGCCCGACGGGGCCGACCCGGACGAGTTGCTGGAGGGGTTCGTCGCCTGGACCACGGAACAGGGGCTCGACCTCTACCCGGCCCAGGAGGAGGCCGTCCTCGAACTGCTGGCCGGCAACCACGTCATCCTCGCCACGCCAACCGGATCGGGGAAGTCGCTGGTCGCCACCGCCGCCCACGCCTCTGCCCTGGCCCGCGGCGAGCGCAGCGTGTACACGGCCCCGATCAAGGCCCTGGTCAGCGAGAAGTTCTTCGCCCTGGCCCGCGACTTCGGACCCGACAACGTCGGCATGGTGACCGGCGACGCCTCGATCAACCCCGACGCCCCGATCATCGCCTGCACCGCCGAGATCCTCGCCCACCGGGCCCTACGCCAGGGCGCCGACGTCGACGTAAGCCTGGTCGTGGCCGACGAGTTCCACTTCTACGCCGATCCACAGCGGGGCTGGGCATGGCAGGTGCCGCTGCTCGAGCTGTCCCACGTGCAGTTCCTGCTGATGTCCGCAACGCTCGGCCCGACCCGCCGCTTCGAAGAGGACCTCGAGGCCCGCACCGGCCGACCCGCCGTCACGGTCGCCGGAAGCGAACGGCCCGTGCCGCTCATCACCGAGTACCGGGAGACCCCGCTCCACGAGTCGATCGACGAACTGCTGCGGACCGACCGGGCGCCCGTCTACATCGTGCACTTCACCCAGCAGTCCGCCGCCGAGAAGGCCCAGGACCTGTGCAGCCTCGACGTGCTCACCAAGGACGAGAAGGCGGCCGTGCGTGCCGAGGTCGGCGGCTTCCGGTTCGACACGCCGATCGGCAAGGACCTGCGTCGCTTCATCGGGCACGGGATCGGGCTGCACCACGCCGGGCTGCTCCCCCGCTACCGGCTGCTGATCGAGAAGCTGGCCCAGTCCGGCCTGCTCAAGCTGATCTGCGGGACCGACACGCTCGGCGTGGGCGTCAACGTGCCGATCCGCACCGTGCTGTTCACCCAGCTCTGCAAGTACGACGGCACGACCACCCGGCTGCTCTCCAACCGGGAGTTCCAGCAGGTCGCCGGCCGGGCCGGCCGACGGGGCTTCGACGACGAGGGCCACGTCTGGGTGCAGGCTCCGCCCCACTGGATCGAGAACCGGCGGGCCGAGCAGAAGGTGGCCGCCGACCCGGGCCGCAAGAAGAAGCTGGTCAAGAAAAAGCCGCCGGACCGCGGGTACTCCCACTGGAACGAGGAGACCTTCGACCGGTTGGTGGTCGGCCGTCCCGAGCCACTGGAGTCCAGCTTCGACGTCACCCACCAGATGGTGCTCAACGTGCTGTCCCGTCCCGGCGACGGCGGGGCGGCGCTCAAGCGCCTCCTGCTCGACAACCACGAGCCCCGCAAGCGCCAGCGCCGGCACATCCGCAAGGCCATCGGCGTCTACCGCTCGTTGCGCGACGCAGGCATCGTCGAGGAGCTGGACGAACCCGACGCCGAGGGCCGCCGGGTGCGCATCGGCGTCGACCTCCAGGACCGGTTCGCCCTCCACCAGCCGCTGTCACTGTTCGCCCTCGAGGTCATCCCCGAACTCGACGTCGACGAGCCAGGGCACGCCCTCGACGTGCTCTCGGTCGTCGAGTCGGTGCTGGAGAACCCCGGCGTGGTGCTGGCCGCACAGGTGAACCGCCTCAAGTCGGAGCTGGTGGCCCGCCTCAAGATGGAGGGCGTCGAGTACGACGAGCGCATGGACCGCCTCGCCGAGGTGCGCCCGCCGCGGCCGCTGGCCGAGTTCCTGTACGGCACGTTCGACGTGTTCCGCTCACACCACCCGTGGGTGGGCGACGAGAACGTGAAGCCCAAGTCGGTGGCCAGGGAGATGTTCGAGTTCGGCTACGGGTTCCGGGACTACATCGGGCACCACGGCCTGAAGCGCTCCGAGGGGACCGTGCTGCGCTACCTCACCGACGCCTACAAGGGGCTCGTGCAGAACGTGCCGCCGGCGGCCCGCACCGACGAGGTGGCCGACCTCGAGGCGTGGCTGGGCGCCACCGTCCGCCAGGTCGACTCCAGCCTGCTCGAGGAGTGGGAGCGGTTGCGCAACCCCGACGAGCACGACGCCACCGACAGGGTGCCGGCGACCCCGATGGACGACCGGCCAGACGTGACGGCTGAGCCGCGGGCGTTCCGGGTGATGGTGCGCAACGAGGTGTTCCGCTGGGTACAGCTGCTGGCCCGCCGCGAGCACGCTGCGCTGGCCGAGGTGCCGGCCGTCGGCGATGAGCCCTGGACGGCCGCGTCGGTGGCCGAGGCCATCGCCCCCTACTGGGACGACTTCGCCGAAATGCCCACCGACGCCCACGCCCGCGGTGCCGGGTTCTTCGTGCTGGACGACTCGGGCGGCGTGGGCTCCGTGACCTGGCCCGTCACCCAGACCATCGCCGACCCCGACGGCTTCCACGAGTGGATCCTGGAAGGCGTCGTCGATCTGCCGGCGTCCCGCGAAGAAGGCCGCGCCGTCGTGAACCTGAAAGCGATCCGGCGGCTCTAGAAGTCGCGGTCGGCGACGAAGCGGGCGAGGTCGTTGAGGTCGGCCACGGCGCCGTCGTCAAAACCCAGGCCGTCGAGCGCCGTGAGCGCCAGGACCAGGTGGGCGCCGGCCGAAGACTCGGCGTGCGACCGTCCGCCCGCCGCCTCGAGCACCGCCGTCGCCCTGGCCACATCGTCGTCGCTGAGGTCACCGTCGCGGCCGTAGATCGCCAGCAGCTCCTCGGCCGCCTCACCGCCCTGTTCGAGCACCACGGCCACGGGCAGCGACTTCTTGCGCTCGCGCAGGTCATTGCCGACCGCCTTGCCGGTGACCGACGGATCGCCCCAGATGCCGAGCACGTCGTCGACGGCCTGGAAGGCACAGCCCAGCTCCATGCCGAACTCGTCGAGAGCCTCGACCTGGGCAGCCGTGGCCCCGGCCAGTACCGCGCCGACGCTGGCGGAATAGGCCAGCAGGGCGCCGGTCTTGTCGGCCTCCATGGCGACGCACTCGGCGAGCGTCACCGTGGGCAGGTCGTCGAAGGCCATGTCGGCGGCCTGGCCGGCGATCATCGCCGCCGTGGCCCGGGTGAGGCGGGCGGCGGCCACCTGACGCAGCGGCGACGGGTCGTCGAGCAGCACCTGGTAGGCGAGGTTGTGGAGGGCGTCGCCCGAGATGATCGCCTCGTCGGTGCCGAACGCCGACCACACGGTCGCCCGGTGCCGGCGCTCCGTGTCGCCGTCGATGATGTCGTCGTGCACCAGCGAGAAGTTGTGCACCAGCTCGACCGCCACCGCACCCGGCACGGCCACCTCGGCGGGAGCACCCACCGCCTCGGCGGAGAGCACCGCCAACGTCGGGCGCAGGCCCTTGCCGGCCCCCACATCCGACGGCGAGCCGTCGACCTCGGTCCAGCCGAAGTGGTACATCGACGACGGGCGCAGGCGCGGGCTGAGACCCTCGACGACCGCCCGCAGCGCCGGCTCGACCAACGAGCGGGCACGGCCGAGGACCTCGGGCGTGGTCACCCGCGGCGGTCCTGCAGGAACGGGTAGCGCGCCCGCACCTCGGCCACCCGTGCGGGATCGACCTCGGCGACGAGCACCTCCTCACGGCCTGGCTCAGCCTCGGCCAGCACCTCGCCGAACGGGTCGACGATCACGCTGTCGCCCGTGTACGACAGCTTCGGATCGGTGCCGACCCGGTTGATGCCCACCACGTAGGCCTGGTTCTCGATGGCCCGTGCCCGCAGCAGCGTGCGCCAGTGCTCCCGGCGCGCCTCGGGCCAGTTGGCGGGCACCAGGTAGAGGTCGGTGTCGTAGGCCAGGTCCCAGAAGGCCTCGGCGAAGCGCAGGTCATAGCAGACGAACAAGGTGGTGCGGACGCCGTCGATGTCGATGGTGACGTGCTTCTCGCCGGCCCGGTAGCGCTCGTGCTCCCTGGCGTAGGAGAACGGGTAGAGCTTGTCGTAGTGGTGCGTGGCGCCATCGGGGGCGGCCACGACAAAGCGGTTGACCGGGAGCTCGCCGGCGATGTCGAGCGTGGGGATCGAGCCGGCGGTCCAGCAGCCGTGGCGGGCCGACTGCTCGCACAGCCACTCGACGCTCGGCCCGTCGGGCGGCTCGACGATCAGGTCGGTGGCCAGCGAGAAGCCGGTCGGGAACATCTCGGTCAGCACCACCAGGTTCGCCCCCCGGTCGGCCGCCTCGGCGACCATCCCCGCAAGGTGGGCGTGGTTGGCATCACGGTCCTCCCAGACCACATCGTGCTGGACGGCGGCGACCTTCATCGTGGACCTTCCGGGGCACTGCCGGTCGGGGAAAGTGTGGCGAGGCGGTCGACCGCCTCCGTCAGCACCTCCGGCTGCTTGCAGAACGCGAACCGCACCAGATGCCGGCCGGCCGTCTCATCGTCGTAGAAGACCGCGCTCGGCACGGCGACCACCCCGCAGCGCTCCGGCAGCGACAGACAGAAGTCGACGCCGTCCTCGTAGCCGAGGGGCCGGATGTCGGCCGTGGCGAAGTAGGTGCCCGACGGCGGACGCACCCCGAAGCCCACCTCCTCGAGCCCGGCGCAGAACAGGTCGCGCTTGGCCTGGAGGTCGTCGGCCAGCTCTGCGAAGTAGTCGTCGCCGAGGTGCAGGGCGGTGACCATGGCGTGCTGGAACGGGCCTCCGCTGACGTAGGTCAACGACTGCTTCGCCACCAGCACCGCAGCCAGCAGATCGGCAGGCCCGTGCGCCCAGCCGATCTTCCAGCCGGTGAACCCGAACGACTTGCCGCCCGACGAGATGGTGAGGGTGCGCTCGGCCATGCCGGGCAGGGCGGCCAACGGGAGGTGCTGGAGGCCGTCGAAGATGAGGTGCTCGTAGACCTCGTCGGTCACGACCAGCAGGTCGTGGGCGATCGCCACGGCGGCGATGTGGCCCAACTCGTCGGCATCGAAGACCTTGCCGGTCGGGTTGTGCGGGGAGTTGAGCAGGATCAAGCGCGTGTCGGGGCCAACGACCGCCTCGAGGTCGGCCACGTCGAAGTGCAGATCCGGCTCCTGAAGGCGGACCACCCGGCGCCGTCCACCCGCAAGGGCGATCGAGGTGGCGTAGTGGTCGAAATCCGCCTCGAACAGCACCACCTCGTCGCCGGGCTCGACCAGCGCAAGAATCGCCGC
>CAJXIS010000029.1 GCA_913054115.1 uncultured Acidimicrobiaceae bacterium
GAACACGAGCTCACCAAGATCGGCAAGGCCGGCCGCAACCGCTGGAAGGGCGTCCGTCCCCAGTCCCGTGGCGTGGCCATGAACCCGGTCGACCACCCGCTCGGCGGCGGCGAGGGCAAGTCCTCGGGTGGCCGCCATCCCGTGTCCCCCTGGGGCAAGCCGGAGGGCCGTACCCGTTCACGCAAAAAGCAGTCCGACAAGATGATCGTGCGCCGCCGTCGTCGGCGCGGGTCACGGAGGTAGTCAGCGATGCCACGGAGTCTCAAGAAGGGGCCGTTCGTCGACGACCATCTGCTCAAGAAGGTCGACGCCTTGAACGAGTCCGGCGAAAAGAAGGTCATCAAGACCTGGTCCCGCCGGTCCACGATCATTCCCGACATGGTCGGCCACACCATGGCCGTCCACGACGGCCGCAAGCACGTACCGGTGTACATCACCGAGGCGATGGTCGGACACAAGTTGGGCGAGTTCGCCCCGACGCGGACCTTCCGGTCACATGCCGGCCAGGAGAAGGGGGTGCGTCGCTGATGGGTGCCGCCGCCTTGAAGACCAACGAGGGCCGTCCGGGCACCCGCGCCGTGGCCCGCCACGTGCGCGTGTCGGCCCGCAAGGCCCGCGAGGTCCTGAACCTGATCCGCGGCGAGTCGTATGGCCGGGCCAACGAGATCGTCACCTTCTCGGAGCGCAGCGTTGCCTCAGTCGTCGGCAAGTGCCTTGATTCGGCCGTTGCCAACGCCGAGCACAACGACCAGGTGCCCGCCGAGGAACTCTTCGTGTCGGCCTGCTACGCCGACGAGGGTCCGACCCTGAAGCGTTGGCGCCCGCGTGCCCGTGGCCGCGCCACCCCGATCCACAAGCGCACCTGCCACATCACGGTGGTGGTGAGCCGCTACACGCCCGAAGAACTCGAGCGGATGGCCGCTCAGGACGCCCTGCGAGACCGTGCCGGCGCCAGCACCCGTGCCGCCGTCTCGCGCCGTGAGCGCGTCGAGAAGAGCCGTGCAGCCGAGGCTGCCCGCGAAGCCGAGCACGAACACGACCACGATGACGAGGCTGCCGATGAGGCAGCGGTCGAAGCCGTCGAGACCGACGAAACTGTCGAGGCCGATGAAGCTGTCGAGGCCACCGACGAGGTCGTCGAGACCGACGAGGCCAGTGATGAGGCCGCCGAGACCGACGATGCCGTCGAGATTGCCGAGGCCACCGACGATGCCGTCGAGGTTGTCGAGGCCACCGACGATGCCACCGACGATGCCACCGACGATGCCGTCGAGGAGGCCGCCGTCGAGGAGGCCGCCGTCGAGGAGGCCGCCGTCGATGAGGTCACCGAAGAGGTCGTCGAGACCGATGCCGCAACCGAAGACGCCGGCGGCGACGCCGACGAGGAGCGTGCCTGATGGGCCAGAAGGTCAACCCCTACGGCTTCCGCCTGGGAATCACCACCGACTGGAAATCACGTTGGTTCGCCACCCGGCAGGAGTACGCAGACAACGTCATCGAGGACTGGAAGATCCGCAACTTCATTCGGACCGAGCTCCCGCACGCTGCGATCAGCCGGATCGAGGTCGAGCGCACCCGTGATCGCCTGCGGGTCGACGTGCACACCGCCCGACCGGGCATCGTGATCGGACGCAAGGGCTCCGAGGCCGACCGCCTGCGTGCCGGCCTCGGCAAGATCAGTGGCAACAACCGGGTCCAGCTCAACATCCAGGAGATCAAGGAGCCGGAACTCGACGCCGCCCTGATCGCCCAGGGTGTCGCCGACCAGTTGTCCGGCCGTGTGGCCTTCCGTCGGGCCATGAAGCGGGCCGTCCAGAACGCCCAGAAGGCCGGAGCCCTCGGCATCCGGGTCCAGTGCTCGGGTCGCCTCGGCGGTTCCGAAATGGGACGCACCGAGTGGTACCGCGAAGGCAGGGTCCCGCTGCACACCCTGCGGGCCGACATCGACTACGGCTTCCGCGAGGCCGCCACCGCCTACGGACGCATCGGCGTGAAGGTGTGGATCTACAAGGGCGACATCCTCCCCTACAAGAGCCAGCTCGAGGACAAGATCACCCGGGAAGCCGCGATGGCCGCCGGCGAGACCTCGGGCCAGAGCAAGCCGCGGACCGTTGTCTCGTCCGCTGCCGCCCGGCGCCGCAAGACCGACGAGGCCGAGACGCAGGCGACACCCGCCGAGCCCGAGGCCGAAGCCGTCGAGCCGGCCCCGCTGGTCAAGGAGGGCGACGCCGAGTTCGAGAAGTTGCTCGCCGAAGAGGAGGCCATCGAGGCCTCGACCCGCGAGCAGCACGAGACCCCGCACTTCCGCCCCGGGGACGGTGACTGATCATGTTGATGCCGAAGAAGACCGCTCACCGCAAGCACCATCGCGGTCGCACGCGGGGCAACGCCAAGGGTCAGACCGACATCGCCTTCGGCGAGTACGGCATCCAGGCCCTCGAGCCGGGCTGGATCACCTCCCGCCAGATCGAGGCCGCCCGTATCGCCATGACCCGCCACATCAAGCGTGGTGGCAAGGTCTGGATCAACATCTTCCCGGACAAGCCGGTCACCCAGAAGCCTGCCGAGACCCGCATGGGCTCGGGCAAGGGAAACCCCGAGCACTGGGTCGCCGTCGTGAAGCCCGGTCGTGTGCTGTTCGAGTTGTCCTACTCGGACCCCGAGGTGGCACGTGCCGCCATCGAACGCGCCATCCAGAAGCTGCCCATCCGGGCCCGCTTCATCGAGCGTGAGGAGGGCTTCTGATGGCCCGTAGAAAGACTCTGACCGACCTCGGCGAGACCGACCTCCTCGAGCGGCTCGGCGAGTCCAAGGAAGAACTGTTCAACCTGCGATTCCAGCTGGTGACCGGTCAACTCGAGAACCATGCCCGCATCGGCAGGGTCAAGAAGGAGGTGGCCCGGCTCCTCACAGAGTTGCGGGCCCGTGAGATCGATGCCGCGGAGCTTGCTGCCGCGGCCGAGGGGGTGGCCCACTGATGGCCGAGACCGAAACCCAGGGTGCCTCGTCGACGGAGGCCCGGCCCAACGCCCGCAAGGTGCGCGAGGGCGTGGTCGTCTCCGACCGGCAGGACAAGACGGCGATCGTCGAGGTCGTCGACCGCGTGCGACACCGTCGCTACGACAAGACCGTGCAGCGGAGCAAGCGGCTCCACGTGCACGACGAGGCCAACGAGTTGCGCATCGGCGACCGGGTCCGGGTCCAGGAGACCCGCCCGCTGTCGAAGCTCAAGCGTTGGCGGCTCGTCGAGATCCTCGAGAGGGCCCGGTAATGATCCAGCAGGAGTCCCGACTTCGGGTAGCCGACAACTCAGGGGCCCGCGAGGTCCTGTGCATCAAGGTCCTCGGCGGCTCGAAGCGCCGCTACGCCTCGATCGGCGACGTCTTCGTGGCCACCGTCAAGGAGGCCAACCCGGGCGCCGCCGTCAAGAAGGGCGAGGTCGTCAAGTGCGTCGTCGTGCGCACCAAGAAAGAACGCCGTCGCCCCGACGGTTCGTACATCCGCTTCGACGAGAACGCCGCCGTGCTCATCAACGACCAGATGCAGCCCCGCGGGACCCGCATCTTCGGCCCGGTGGGCCGCGAGCTGCGGGACAAGAAGTTCATGCGCATCGTCTCGCTGGCTCCGGAGGTGCTCTGAGATGAAGATTCGCAAGGGTGACAAGGTCCGGGTGCTCTCCGGCAAGGACCGTGGCAGGGAAGGTGTCGTCAGCCGCGCCATACCCACCGCCGACAAGGTGATCATCGAGGGCATCAACCTGGCCAAGCGCCACCAGAAGCCCACAAAGGCCACCATGCAGGGCGGCATCATCGACAAGGCCATGCCGATCCACGTCTCGAACGTGGCGATCCTGAGCCCGGCCGACGACAAGCCGACCCGCATCGGCTACCGCCTCACCGATGACGGTGCCAAGGTGCGGGTCTGCCGGCGGACGGGGGTGGATCTCGATGGCTGAGGCACTGAGCACAGCGGTCCGCCTCGGCGATCGCTACCGCGAAGAGTTCCGCCCGGCGCTCCAGGAGCAGTTGGGCCTGTCGAACGTCATGCAGGTCCCCCGACTGGTGAAGATCGTCGTCAACATGGGCGTCGGCGTTGCGGCCCAACAGGCCAAGCAGCTCGACGGCGCCCTCACCGACCTCGAGACCATCACCGGCCAGAAGCCGAAGATCACGCGGGCCAAGAGGTCGATCTCGAACTTCAAGCTCCGTGAGGGCCAGGCGATCGGCGCCATGGTGACCATGCGCGGCGCCCGTATGTACGAGTTCATGGACCGCCTGGTCAACCTGGCGATCCCGAGGATCCGTGACTTCCGCGGCCTCAGCGACCGGTCGTTCGACGGCCGGGGCAACTACACGTTCGGCGTGACCGAGCAGTTGATCTTTCCGGAGATCGACTACGACACCGTGGACGTGATTCGTGGCATGGACATCACGATCGTGACGTCCGCCGACTCGGACGAGGAGGGACGCGCCCTCCTCGATGCCTTTGGATTCCCGTTCCGACGAGAGGTGAAGTAATGGCGAAGAAGGCACTCGTCAACAAGCAGCAGAAGACACCGAAGTTCAAGGTTCGCGCCTACACCCGCTGTCGCCGTTGTGGCCGACCGCGTTCCGTGTACCGGGCCTTCAACCTGTGTCGCATCTGCCTGCGGATGATGGCCCACGCCGGGGAGATCCCCGGCCTGGTGAAGTCGAGCTGGTGAGGGGAGCGACGACATGACGATGACCGACCCGATGGCCGACATGCTGACGCGCCTCCGCAACGCCAACCAGGCGATGCACGATGGCGTGTCGATGCCGTCCTCCAAGCAGAAGGTGGCCCTCGCCGACGTGTTGAAGTCCGAGGGATACATCGTCGACTACACGGTGGGCGAGGCATCCCGTGGACCCGGCAAGGAGCTCACGATCCAGCTGAAGTACTCGCCGGAGCGCGAGCGGGTGATCAGCGGCATCAAGCGGGTGTCCAAGCCCGGCCTGCGCGTCTACCGCAGGTTCGCCACGATTCCCCGCGTCCAGGGAGGCCTCGGCGTTGCCGTGGTCAGCACCAGCCGGGGCCTGATGAGCGACCGCGAGGCTCGCCGCCGAAAGATCGGCGGAGAGATCCTCTGCTACGTCTGGTAGGGGAGCGCCAAAATGTCTCGTATCGGTAAAGCCCCCATCACATTGCCCACTGGCGTCGAGGTGACCATCGTCAGCCGACACGTGGCCGTGAAGGGCCCCAAGGGCTCTCTCGACCTCGACGTGCCGGGTGAAATCACCGTCCGACAGGAAGGTGACGAAATCCTCGTCGAACGCCCCGACGACGATCGCCGGAACCGTGCGCTGCACGGCCTCACCCGGTCGCTCGTCAACAACATGGTCGTCGGCGTCTCCCAGGGCTTCAAGAAAGAACTCCAGATCGTCGGCGTCGGCTACCGGGCACTCGCCAAGGGCGACAACGCCCTGGAGTTGCAGCTCGGCTTCAGCCATTCGATCAACGTCAAGGCCCCCGACGGCGTCACCTTCGAGGTCCCGGAACCCACGCACATCGTGATCTCCGGCATCGACAAACAGGCCGTCGGCCAGACGGCCGCTGAGATCCGTTCGCTCCGCAAGCCCGAGCCGTACAAGGGCAAGGGCGTGCGATACGTCGGCGAACATGTGGCCCGCAAGGCCGGAAAGGCGGCCAAGTGAGCGCCAAGACCATCGATCGTCGGGGCGCACGCCACCGACGCCACCGTCGGGTCCGCCGCCGGGTGCAGGGCACCACGGCCCGTCCGCGGCTGTCCGTGTTCCGGTCGGCCAGGCACATCTCCGCCCAGGTCATCGACGACGCCACCGGGAACACCGTGGCGTCGGCGACCACCCTGCAGGCCGGCGTGGCCGATGGCCTCACCGGCGTGGCCGCAGCCACCGCAGTCGGCCGAACCGTGGCCGAGCGGGCCAAGGCCATCGGCATCGATGCCGTCGTGTTCGATCGCGGCGGCTACCTCTACCACGGACGGGTGGCGGCGCTCGCCGACGCTGCCCGCGACGCCGGACTGGAGTTCTAGTGGCACCACGAAACACCCCTGACGAGGCCCAGCTTCGGGAATCTCGGGTCATCCACATCAACCGGGTCTCCAAGGTCGTCAAGGGCGGCCGACGTTTCTCGTTCACCGCCCTGGTGGTGATCGGTGACGGTGCAGGCCGAGTGGGCCTGGGCTACGGCAAGGCCAAGGAGGTGCCCCTCGCCATCCAGAAGGGCACCGAGGAGGCCAAGCGCAACCTGTTCTCCGTGGCCCTGACCGGATCGACGATCGTCCACCCCGTGATGGGCGAGAACGGTGCCGGCCGCGTGATGCTCAAGCCTGCCGCTCCCGGCACCGGCGTGATCGCAGGCGGCGCCGCCCGCGCCATTCTCGAAGAAGCAGGCATCCACGACGTGCTCTGCAAGTCGATGGGTTCGCACAACCACATCAACGTGGCACGTGCGACCATCAACGGTCTCAAGTCGGTCCGCCGGCCGGACCACGTCGCCCGGTTGCGTGGCCTCGATCCCGAAGAGTTCGTGCCTGCTCCGCTGCTCGAGGCGTACCGCCGCACCGAGGCAGGGATCTCCGGAGATTCCGCCCACTCCGAGGAAGGCGAGGGCTGACCATGGCGTCGAACGACAAGCAGCTCAAGGTCACCCAGATCCGATCGGCCATCGGGACCAAGCCCAAGCAGCGGGGCACCCTGCGCGCTCTGGGCCTGGGTCGGATCGGCCGTTCCAACACCCTGCCCGACCGAGGCGAGATCCGGGGCATGATCGCCCGGGTCCCGCACCTGGTCGTGGTCGAGGAGGTCGACTGACATGAAGGTCCATGACCTGACCCCGCCACCCGGGTCGAAGAAGCGCGCCAAGCGCGTCGCACGCGGCATCGGTGGCAAAGGCGGCAAGACCGCAGGCCGCGGCCACAAGGGCCAGCGTGCCAGGAGCAAGGTGCGCGTCGGATTCGAAGGCGGCCAGATGCCCCTGCACCAGCGTGTGCCGAAGTTGCGTGGCTTCAAGAACCCGTTCCGCGTCGAGTACCAGGCGGTCAACCTCGACACCATCGAGGCATCGGGCCTCGACGAGGTCTCTCCCGGGACCCTGCTCGAACTGGGCCTCGTGGGGAAGAAGTCGCTGGTCAAGGTGCTGGCGAGGGGCGAGATCACGCGTGCCGTGACCGTTCACGTCCATGCCTGTTCGGCATCGGCCGAGGCCGCCATCACGGCTGCCGGTGGCACGGTCGAGTACCTGCCCCTGCCGTTCGCGGTGCGCCCGCCGGCAAGCGGCAACGCACTGATGAACCGATGACGTCGTTCGTTCGACGCACCTAGGGGGACCGCCGTGCTCGCCAGCATGCTGAACATGTTCCGGGTCCAGGACCTGCGGAAGCGGATCCTGTTCACCCTGTTCATGATCCTGCTGTACCGGATCGGTGCGTTCATCCCGGCGCCCGGAATCGACGTCGAACAGGTCCAGCTGCTGCGGGACCGGGCCGGCCAGGGAGGCGTGCTCGCGTTCCTCCAGCTCTTCTCCGGCGGCTCGCTGACCACGTTCGCGGTCTTCGCCCTCGGCGTCATGCCCTACATCACCGCGTCGATCATCATGCAGGTGCTCGGCGTCGTCGTGCCCCGCATCGAACAGTGGCAGCAGCAGGGAGCCGTCGGCCAGCGCAAGATCACGCAGTGGACCCGCTACCTCACCGTGGTGATCGCCGTCATCCAGGCCACCAGCTTCGCCTTCCTGTTCAACAGTGGCGGCAACTCGATCAGCGGCCAGTCCGGCGCCAACCTGCTGCCCCGGTTCCACATCGGAACCGTCAGCATGGTGGTCCTGACCCTCGCCGCCGGCACGGCGCTGCTCATGTGGATGGGCGAGCTGATCACCCAGAAGGGGATCGGCAACGGCATGTCGCTGATCATCATGATCTCGGTGCTCAGCGGCTTCCCCGCCCAGGGCTCGGTCATCCAGTCCGAGAACGGCCCGGTGGCGCTGGTCATCGTGCTCGTGGTGCTCATCGCCGTGATCGGTGCCATCGTCTTCGTCGAACAGGGCCAGCGGCGCATCCCGGTGCAGTTCGCCAAGCGGGTCGTCGGACGCCGCATGTATGGCGGCCAGAACACCTACATCCCGCTGAAGGTCAACCAGTCCGGCGTGATCCCGATCATCTTCGCCACGTCGGTGCTGTACCTGCCGGTCCTGATCGCCGCGGCGTTGCCGTGGGACGGCTTCCGGAGATGGATCGACAACAACCTGGCCCAGCCGAACAACATCTTCTATTTTAGCATCACCGGCATCCTGATAATCGGCTTCGCCTACTTCTACACGGCGATCACGTTCGATCCCGTCAAGCAAGCCGACCAGATCCGCAAGCAGGGCGGCTTCGTGCCGGGTATCAGGCCGGGCCACCAGACCGAGCGCTATCTGGCCAAGATCCTCTCCCGCATCACGCTGCCAGGTGCACTGTTCCTCGCCGCCGTGGCGCTGGTCCCGTCGATCCTCGTCAACGTGTTCCTCGACACCCAGGCGGGCGTCGGGAGCTCGGGCGCCGCCGGCTTCGGCTTCATCGGCATCTCGATCCTCATCGCCTCGGGCGTGGCGCTCGAGACCATGAAGCAGATCGACTCGCAGCTGACCATGCGCAACTACGAGGGCTTCCTCAAGTAGCCCCCGGGTTGCAGAGAACGACCACCGTGGAAGCCGTCCGCCTCGTCATCCTGGGCCGTCAGGGCTCGGGCAAGGGCACGCAGTGTGCGCGCCTCGTCGCGACCTATGGCCCGGTCCACGTCTCCACCGGTGACATGTTGCGCTCCGCCGTCGAGGAGGGGACCGATCTCGGTCGGAGGGCGGGTGCCCTGGTGGACGCCGGCGAACTGGTTCCCGACGACGTGATGATCGGCATCGTGGCCGAACGCCTCGCCAAGCAGGACGTGGTCGATCACGGCTTCCTCCTGGACGGCTTTCCCCGGACCCCGGCGCAGGCCGACGCACTCGGAGAGATCATGGGCGACGCCGGGCTCGCCCGTGCTGTCAACATCGACGTTCCCGTCGACGAGGCCACCGATCGGATGCTCTCCCGGGCCCGCACCGACGACACCGAGGAGGCGATCCGTCGCCGCCTCCAACTGTACGAATCCACCACTGAGCCGCTGCTGGCCTGGTTCGAGGAACATGGCCTGCTGTCCGTCGTCGATGGACTCGGGACCGAGGACGAGGTCTTCGAACGCCTTCGTACGGTCGTCGAGGGGGCGCCGGCATGAACGTCATCGCCCCGTCGGCCGAAAGCCGGGTCGCCGGAGTGATCCGGGGCACGCTTCGACGACCGCAGGGTTGGTCGCGTCCGAAGGCCCCGGTAGCGTTGCCTGTCGGCCTCTGCAGGGTGCTCCCGAGCGCCCGTGCAACCGTTTCCGAAATGGCCGCCCCGATCCGGAGGACCACCCTGCCGAAGCAAAAGGAAGACGCGATCGTCATGGAGGGCACGGTGCGCGAGCCGTTGCCCAACGCCATGTTCAAGGTCGAGTTGGAGAATGGCCACAAGGTGCTGGCCCACATCTCCGGCAAGATGAGGATGCACTACATCCGCATCCTGCCGGGCGACCGGGTGCAGGTCGAACTCACCCCGTACGACCTCCAGCGGGGTCGCATCACCTACCGATACAAGTAAGTCGAAGCAAGAGAGTCAACGATGAAGGTTCGAGCGAGCGTCAAGCCGATGTGCGAGAAGTGCCGGATCATCCGGCGTCATGGTCGCGTGCGGGTCATCTGCAGCAACCCGCGCCACAAGCAGCGCCAGGGTTAACAGGAACAGGAACAGACACGACATGGCACGAATTGCGGGTGTCGACATCCCCCGAGAGAAGCAGACCTGGGTCTCGCTGACCTACATCTACGGTGTGGGTCCGACCAGGGCCGAAGAGATCTGTCAGGCCACCGACATCGATCCCACCGCCAGGGTCCGCGACCTCACCGATGACGAGGTCGCCCGCATCCGGACGTTTATCGACCAGAACCTCAAGGTCGAGGGCGACCTGCGCCGTGAGGTCTCGCAGAACATCAAGCGCAAGATGGACATCGGCTGCTATCAGGGCCTACGCCACCGTCGTGGGCTGCCGGTGCACGGCCAGCGCACCCACACCAACGCCCGTACCCGGAAGGGTCCCCGCAAGACGGTGGCCAACAAGAAGAAGGTCACCAAGTAATGGCGAAGCCCCCGGCCGGCAGTCGTCGGCCCCGCAAGAAGGAGCGCAAGAACGTCCCGCACGGCGTTGCGCACATCAAGAGCTCCTTCAACAACACGATCATCACGATCACCGACCAGGGCGGCAACACGCTGGCCTGGGCGTCCGCCGGCAACGTCGGCTTCAAGGGATCCCGCAAGTCGACGCCGTTCGCCGCCCAGATGGCAGCCGAACAGTGCGCCCGACGGGCCATGGAGCACGGCGTTCGCAAGGTCGACGTGGTCGTCCGTGGCCCCGGCTCCGGCCGCGAGACCGCCATTCGCACCCTCCAGAATACGGGCATCGAGGTGACCGGCATCAAAGACGTCACGCCGATTCCGCACAACGGGTGCCGCCCGACCAAGCGGCGGAGGGTCTGACATGTCCCGCTACACCGGTCCCCGGGCACGGATCTCCCGTCGCCTCGGCACGAACATCTTCGGCACCAGGGGCGAGACCATCGCCCTCGACAAGCGGCCGTACCCCCCGGGCGAGCACGGTCGCACCCGTCGCCGCACCAACCAGTCCGAATACCTCCTGCAGCTCCAGGAGAAGCAGAAGGCCCGTTTCTCGTACGGCCTGACCGAGAAGCAGTTCCGTCGGATCTTCGAAGAGGCGAACCGCCGCGAGGGCGTCACCGGCGAGAACATGCTGCGCTTCCTCGAACTACGCCTCGACAACGTCGTGTACCGGGCCGGTCTGGCCGCGACCCGTCCCCAGGCCCGCCAGATGGTCAACCACGGCCACATGGACGTCAACGGCCGCCGGGTCGACATTCCCAGTTTCCGCGTCCGCAAGGGCGACGTTGTCAGCCTCCGCCCCAAGGCCCGCGACATGGTCATCGTCCGCTGGAACATCGACGTGCTCGACCGGCAGGCGCCGGTCTGGCTCGAGGTGAGCGGCGACGGCTTCGAGATCACCGTTCGGGAACTCCCCGTTCGTGAACAGATCGACATCCCGGTGCGTGAGCACCTCATCGTCGAGCTCTACAGCAAGTAGTCCGACCCGTCAGGGTCAATCCCCGGATCAAGAGAGAGAAGCATGCTGGTTATTCAGCGTCCTACCGTCGAAGCGATCGACGAGGCACAGGTCAACACCCAACAGTTCGCTGTGGGTCCGCTCGAGCCGGGCTTCGGCCCCACGCTCGGCAACTCACTGCGACGCACACTCCTGTCGTCGGTTCCCGGAGCGGCCATCACCCAGGTCCGCTTCGAGGGCGCCGACCACGAGTTCGGCACACTCAAAGGCGTCGTCGATGACATCACCGACATGATCCTGTGCCTCAAAGACGTCGTGGTCCGCAGCCACAGCGACGAGGCCGTCACCCTGCGCCTCGAGGTCACCGGTCCCGCCGAGGTCACCGCCGGCGACCTGTCGCCACACGCGGACATCGAGATCCTGAATCCCGACCTGCACGTGGCCACGGTCAACAAGGGTGGTCGGCTGTCCGCCGAGGTCACCATCGAGCGGGGACGGGGCTTCCGTTCCTCGAACCGTCCGGCCACCGATGGGCTGATCGGCGTGATCCCGGTCGACGCCCTGTTCTCGCCGGTCCGCCGTGTGGCCTTCGACGTCGTCGCCACCCAGGTCGACCAGTCGACCGACTACGACCGCCTGATCCTCACCATCGAGACCGATGGCTCGCAGACCCCACGTGACGCCCTGGCCTCGGCCGGTGGCACGCTCCGGGCACTCGTGCAGCTCGTCGAGGAGATGAGCGACGAGCCGCAGGGCCTGGCCCTCGGCGACGCCGGGCCGGTTGGTGGCGAGTCCCCCGACATGGAGCTCCCGATCGAAGACCTCGACCTCTCGGAGCGTCCCCGCAACTGCCTCAAGCGGGCGCAGGTCGACAC